>CANIYB010000014.1 GCA_947471105.1 Cytophagaceae bacterium | reverse complement strand
CAAGGTATCTGAGAATTATTTCGATGCCAAATCAGGCACGAAAAAAACGCGTGAATGGGTGGTTTCCCAGGACGAAGGTCCACGGGCAGATACCACGTTAGAGGCCTTAGGGAAATTAAAGCCGGTTTTTGCCATGGGCGGTTCGGTAACGGCAGGAAATGCTTCCCAAACTTCGGATGGCGCGGCCTTTGTCCTTGTGGTTTCAGAAAAATTTGTAGAACAGTATAAGTTGAAGCCCATTGCCAAAATGCTCAGTTATGCGGCGGCGGGTGTGGAACCGAGCCTTATGGGTATCGGGCCAGTGGAAGCGATTCCAATCGCCTTGAAAAAAGCAGGATTACAATTGGAGGATATTGATTTGATTGAATTGAATGAGGCTTTTGCAGCACAATCCTTGGCCGTCATTAAGACCTTAGGGATCGATCAAGAAAAGGTGAATGTGAATGGTGGGGCGATCGCGCTAGGGCATCCGCTGGGATGTTCGGGTGCGAAATTATCCATCCAATTGTTCCATGAACTTCGTAGGCGTAACAAAAAATACGGCATGGTGACCGCTTGTGTAGGGGGTGGCCAAGGAGTGGCTGGTATTTACGAGTTGCTCTAAAAAAATAGACGTCAAGTTGACGTCTATTCATAATAAGAAGTACAAAGTCTTTGAATCCTTTCAAAGACTTTTTTATTTTATCGATTCATCGAAACAAGGAACTCTTCGTTCGTTCTTGTTCCCTTCATCTGTTGCTGTAAAAATTCCATGGCCTCCACAGAATTCATATCAGACATGTGCTTGCGCAAAATCCACACGCGTTGGAGTACCGCTGGATCCATCAATAGATCTTCGCGACGTGTTCCGGATGCGGTGATGTCGATGGCCGGGTAGACACGGCGGTTGGACAGTTTACGATCCAACTGCAATTCCATATTACCCGTTCCCTTAAATTCTTCAAAAATCACCTCATCCATCTTGCTTCCCGTCTCCGTTAAGGCCGTGGCGATGATGGTCAACGAACCTCCGTTTTCCACATTCCGCGCCGCTCCGAAGAAACGTTTTGGTTTATGTAATGCATTCGCATCCACACCCCCGGATAAAATCTTACCTGATGAAGGGACAACTGTATTGTAGGCACGGGCCAAACGCGTAATGGAATCCAATAAAATCACCACATCATGACCACATTCCACCATACGTTTTGCTTTTTCCAATACGATGCTGGCCACTTTCACGTGACGTTCGGCTTGTTCATCGAAGGTCGACGAAATCACTTCCGCACGCACCGAACGTTGCATATCCGTTACCTCTTCCGGGCGTTCATCGATCAATAAAATGATCAAATATACCTCTGGATGATTACGCGAAATGGCATTGGCGATATCTTTCAATAAAACCGTTTTACCCGTTTTGGGCTGCGCAACGATCATTCCACGCTGGCCCTTGCCTATCGGCGCAAATAAATCTAAAATTCGAGTTGAATAATTATCTGCCGTCGTTGAAAGATTTAATTTCTCCTCAGGAAAAAGTGGTGTCAGATATTCAAAGTTGATGCGATCACGAATTTCATCCGTCGTCTTTCCATTCACGGATTCTACTTTCAATAAGGCAAAGTATTTTTCGCCTTCTTTGGGTGGGCGAATTTTTCCTAAAATAGTATCGCCAGTCTTCAAACCAAACATTTTGATTTGAGAGGGAGAAACATAAATATCATCAGGAGAAGCTAAATAATTATAATCGGAAGAACGCATAAAGCCATAACCACCCTCTTGCATGATTTCCAACACGCCTTCATTGTCGATCAAACCATCTAACTCTTTAATGATCTGATTGTAGTTTGAACGAGGCTTAAACTGCTGTGGGTTTTGAGCTTGAGTTTCTTCTTTGGGTAATTTATCTAAGTCAACAGGCGCATCGGTAGGGGAAACCTTGGAATCCACCACATTGTCATTATTTGTGATAAATGATGTATCAACTACCTCATCTTCATTAGGAGAAATCGCATCGTATTCAATGGGAGCCTCTTCCGCTTCGGGTTGTTGGCGCTCTTGGCGAGGACGAAAATTCTTTGAAGTTCTGGCTGGTTTTACTTCTGATGTTGGCTCAGATTTAATTTCTCCAACTTCTGGAGCCACATCTGAAACACTCATTTCGGGCTCAATAGTTGAGCTAGGCATCGGAGCTAAAGCAGGTTCTTCCGTAGATTTTTGAATTCTTTGACGCTTAGGACGATCATTAGTAGGCAATTCTTCCGCGACTGTTTTTACTTTCTTGATAGGTTTTTCTTCCATAAAATGGTGAAATGAATATTCTTAATTTGATTTAACAAACCTAATTTCTGATCAAAAGACCGTCTTTGAAACATTATATCAACACACAAAAAGTGGATCAGATGATGAATAAAAGATTGAAATGAACTGGGATTGTTTTTATTGAGGTGCTTACGACATTGAAACACAGTACAATACTACATTACATATATTAGATTGTCAAACATTTTTCATCATTTTTAATGGAAATGATCAATTACTTAATCAATTTCGATGGAATCTAAGGGCAATTCACGGCATGTCCACCTAAAATTCGTAATTTGCAATCGAATTACATGATGAACTCTCACCAGCAAATTTTACATAATCAAATTGTGGAGCGACAAGAAAATGGTCTTGTTCGTTCATTAATTTCTGTGAATCATTTGATTGATTTTTGCTCCAATGATTATTTAGGTTTAGCTAAGAATCAATCTCTTGCAGATAAAATTCAAGCTGATTTCAATCAATTAAAATCCAATTTGACTTCCATCAATGGATCCACAGGATCTAGATTGATTTCAGGTCAATCCATTCAGGTAGAACAATTTGAAAAAAAATGTGCAGAGTTTCATCAGGCTGAAGCTTCTTTATTATTTAGCAGTGGATACGATGCCAATGTCGGCTTAATCTCTTCCATTGCTCAAAAAGATCAAGTCGTATTTTGTGATCAATTATTGCACGCAAGTTTAATCGACGGCTTTCGCTTATCAAAAGCTGAACGCAAGATATTTGCCCATAATGACCTAACCGATTTAGAAAAATTATTAAGCGAATATCCCATCGACACACCCAAATGGATTGTGGCAGAATCTGTTTATTCCATGGATGGCGACATGGCACCTTTGAGGGAATTAATCCAATTAAAAAATAAATACAAGGCAGAAATAATCCTGGATGAAGCCCATGCAGGTGGAGTCTATGGACCTGAAGGAAATGGATTAGCGGTAGAAATGGGCATCGAGAAAGAGGTATTTGCTCGGGTCGTAACGTTTGGAAAATCCTGGGGAAATGCAGGCGCAGTCGTTTTAGGTTCACAAACATTAATTGATTTTTTAATCAATTTTGCCCGACCCTTTATTTACTCGACGGCCCCAAGCCCCCATCATATATCGAGCTTGTCGACCACATTGGAATGGTTGAAAACTGGGTTTGACCTACGAAAAAAATTAAAAGAAAACATTGATTTTTTCGTTCAACATTCAAAATCAAGTCACTGGGGGCCAAGTAAAACAGCCATTCAAACCTTTTTCATTTCGGGGAACCAGATAGTCAAAAAGAAAGCATCAGAGCTTCAAAAAGCAGGATTTGCAGTGAAAGCCATCGTATATCCCACGGTCCCAAAAGGAGAAGAAAGAATTCGCATTACGCTCAACAGTTTGACCAAAAAAGAAGATATTTTGGCTCTCATAAAAACCATGGAAACCCATGAATAAATCATTTATTGTCGCTGGGATTGGAACTGAAATTGGCAAAACGCTTATATCAGCCATCTTTACTCAAGCGCTTCAGGCCGACTACTGGAAACCGATTCAATCCGGAAATCCGGAAGAAGCGGATGCTTTATTTATAAAAAAAATGACTCAATTGCCGAATTTAAAGGTTTGGGATTCTAGCTATGTATTAAGCCAGCCACTTTCTCCGCATACAGCGGCAGAGATCGATGGGGTCACGATTGACTTAGAAAAAATACAATTGCCACAAACCTCCAATGCATTAATTGTGGAATTGGCCGGAGGAATTCTCGTACCTATCAACGACCATCAAACGAATTTAGATCTGATCAAAAAACTTGATTTACCTGTACTTTTGGTGAGTAAAAATTACTTAGGAAGCATCAATCATACGTTGCTGACCTACCAAATACTAAACGATAACCACATTCCCATCATGGGAATTGTCTTCAATGGACCATCGAATCCATCTGGGGAAAAATTCATTTTAAAGTATACGCAATTACCCGTAGTTTTGCGTGTCCAACAGGAAGCGGAAATTACGCCAGAAACGATTATAAAATATGCCAAATCCATCTCAAATTAGTCTGTCTGAAAGAGATAAAAAAGTTGTTTGGCATCCATTTACGCAACATTTTATCGAGCCTTCATCCATTGCCATCGTACGTGGCGAGGGAGTCTATTTATATGATGAGGACGGCAATCAATACATTGACGCCATTGCTTCTTGGTGGGTAAATTTACATGGGCATTCGAATGTTTATATGGCCCAAAAAGTGTATGAACAGGCGCTCAAATTGGAACAAGTCATTTTTGCAGGCTTTACCCATGAGCCTGCGATTCGCCTAGCCGAACGGTTATTAAGTCATATGCCTGCCAATTTCGAAAAAGTATTTTACTCGGATAATGGGTCTACTGCGGTGGAGGTCGCAATAAAAATGGCCTTACAATTCTTTCATAACCAAGGCAATCAAAAGCGAAGGAAAATTATCGCGTTTGAAGATGCTTACCATGGAGATACGTTTGGGGCGATGAGTTTGGGGGCGCCTAGTTCCTTCAATGCACCTTTCCAAGACATGCTTTTTGAGGTGGAATTTATTCCTAATCCTAAAAATGAAGTTTTATGTCTAGAAGCATTAGAAACTAAATTAAAACATGCAGATGGATATGCAGCCATCATTTTCGAACCACTCATTCAAGGTGCTGGCGGCATGAATATGTATGCGGCTGAAACCTTAGATAAGATCATTTCACTCACAAAAAATGGGGGACTGATCAGCATTTCTGATGAAATCATGACGGGTTTTGGACGAACAGGCAAATGGTTTGCGATGGACTATTTACAACAAAAACCGGATATCATTTGCTTATCAAAAGGTTTAACAGGTGGCATGATGGCGTTGGGTGTTACCGTTTGCTCGGATGTACTATTTGAATCTTTTCTCTCTTCAGATCGAAAGAAGACCCTTTTTCATTCCCATTCTTTCACAGCAAATCCCCTCGCCTGCGCGGCAGCGAACGCGAGTATGGACCTGATGGAGGAAGCCACAACTTGGTCTAATATCGCGGCCATTGAGAAAAGCCATGAAACATGGAAGATCAAAATGGCTGCACATCCAACGATTAAAAATATAAGATGTATTGGAACGATTGTAGCCTGCGAACTAGAGACTGTTGAAAAAGATGGTTATTTAAATCCTATACGAGGAAAAGCCTATGACCATTTTATAAAAAAAGGGATCCTTTTGAGACCCCTAGGTAATACCTTATATATCTTGCCTCCCTATTGCATAAAGCCTTCGGAATTAGCCAATATTTATCTTGAAATCGAAAATTTTGCCGCTACGATTAGTTAGGCATTTTCGTTGATTGCCAAGAAAGCATTTGCCATCTTTTATCTTGGAAAATCCAAACATCTGTGTATTTCAGGTGAGCATAGGTGAAAGATCCATCCTTCGTCTGATTTTTAATTTTCGCAATTCCAGTAATGATTCCGAATTTTCCGTACACGCGAGGAGTTAATTCCTCCGATTCAATCGAGGCATAAATCGTTTTCTTTGAAACGATAGATCCCACATAGCTTGCTTTGTTGTCAGTAGTTGCGCTTGAGTGATTGTAAACTAAATCTGCATGCATTACAGCATCTAAGCCTTTTTCGTCTTGTCCAATCATTACTTTGAAACGATTCAACTCAGCTTCGCGTAACGTTTCTACGCTAGCTTTTTGTGCTTGTGCAGTAACAGCCATCAAGATGACAGAAATTAATAAAATGATTTTTTTCATAGTATGTTTTTTTATTAGGTGTGCAAATTAATAATTATTTAAGATTAAATCAGAACCTTTTTCGCCAATGGCCATCGCAATGGAATTGGTATTTCCAGAAACTAAGTCAGGCATGATGGAAGCATCTATGACACGTAAGCCTTTTATACCCTTCACACGAAGCGTTTGTGGATCTGTTACCGCATTCAAATCATTGCCCATTTTACAAGTTCCAATGGGATGATACACACATTCTGTTGCCCTTTCAATGTGCTTTTCAATCAATTCTTCCGTCAGCTCACCAGAAGGATATGGCAATGTGTTGCCTAATCTAAGGTGATCAAATTCAGCAGATAATAAAATTTGATGCGCTAATTTGACGCCTCTTTTCAATGTGGCCAAATCCTTTCCTCCAGAATCCGTTAAATACTGAGGGTCTATTTTGGGTGCATCCCAAGGTGATTTCGAGTGCAAGCCCACATAACCTCGACTTTCGGGTTTCAATAAAGTGGGCAAGCAAGTAAATCCGTCGTCAATAGGCATTTTTTTGTAATCATACATATCTAATGACCAAGCGGAAGAAAAGTGAAATTGTAAATCGGGTTGGTCAGATTGATTCACCGAATCAAAAAATGCACACCCTTCTAAAGGACTTGCCGAAAGGGGTCCTTTCTTTTTAGTCACATAAGTCAGAAAATTAGGGACGGAAATAGCTGCATTAAAAGATGCGCGTTGCGTTTTAGCCTCCGCATGCATATTGACAAAAACATGATCTGACAAATTTTTGCCAACACCAGGAAGATTTACCTTATTTTCTATTCCAAAGGACTTTAAATAATCTGCGTCTCCTATGCCGGCCAACATCATAATTTGTGGACTCTGAAAAGAACCTGCCGATAGAATCACATCTTGGTCTGCCCTAAAAATGGTACTCGATTTCTCATTTTTTAAATTCCCTTCAATGCCTTTAACTTGATCGCCTTCGAACACTAAATTAGTAACATGGAATTGACTTATAACCTTTAAATTTTTTCTTTTTAAAATCGGATTGATAAAAGCACTGGCGCCAGTCACTCGTTGGCCATCAGCAATCGCAAACTGAAACATACCTGCACCTATTTGACTCGCGCCATTAAAATCGGCATTTTTAGGTATTCCCACTGAGCCACATGCTTCGATAAATGCCTGACCAAAAATGGTATTTTGGCTTGGATTAGAAACGGTTAAAGGACCCCCTTGGCCGTGAAATTCATTGTGGATATCCAGGTTATTTTCTGACTTTTTGAAGTACGGAAGCATGTCGGCATACGACCAACCGCCACAACCCATGGCCACCCAATTTTCAAAATCTGCCTTGTTTCCGCGAATATAGGCCATGCAATTAATGGCACTACTTCCTCCCATCGCCTTACCTCGCGGTTGGTATATCTGACGTCCCCCTAATTTTTTCTGAGGTTCTGTGAAAAAGTTCCAATTCATGTAGGTCCCATTTAATAAAGGGTATGAAGAGGGTGTGAAAATTCTAGGATCCCGACTGTCCATTCCCGCTTCCACTAATAAGACTTGGATCGAAGGGTTTTCTGTAAGCCGATTTGCCAGCACGCAACCTGCCGTACCAGCACCTACAATGATGTAATCAAATGACCTCATTTGAGATTTTTTAAATTTATTCTTTAAATTTCAATATTTTTAGGGAAAATTACGTCATATATGTCCACATTTAACAGCTATTTGATTCTAGGATTTCAGCATATCTTGAATATTCAGGCCTTAGACCACTTGCTATTCATTTTATCCATTACCTGTATTTATAAATTCTATGACGCAAAAAAACTCTTACTTTTAATCACAGCATTTACCTTGGGTCATTCGTTGACTTTAGCCTTAGCCACGTTAAAATGGATTGAATTTTCCCAAAATTGGGTCGAATTTTTAATTCCTTGCACCATTTTATTTTCGGCTTTCTCCAATTTAAGTTTTAAGGAAACTAAAATAAAATCGACCAAATTATCGAGACGTAAATTTATTCTTGTCGCAATTTTTGGTTTGATCCACGGATTAGGTTTTTCGAATTTTTTACAAAGCTTGTTGGGCCAAGAGAGTTCGATTTTATCCCCCTTGTTAGCCTTTAATATTGGTTTGGAATTAGCCCAGATAATCGTGGTAGCTTCTATACTATTCTTTTCCAACATCCTGATCGAATTATTTAAAATCAAATTAACCTATTTTGTTCTAGTCATTTCGGGCATCATTATTGGACTTTCTTTGCCGATGGTCCTTGAACGCTGGTAAGTATAGGGCAAAAAAAATGCCCTGATTTTCATCAAGGCATTTATCATAACTAAGTCTAGGATTAAAAATCTTCGTCCATCGAAAAGGACATAGAATCTTTATCTGACATAACTCCTGATTTTTGATATTCAGCTACACGTTTCTCAAAGAAATTCGTTTTACCCTGCAATGAAATCATTTCCATAAAGTCAAATGGATTCACTGCATTGTAGTTTTTCTTACATCCCAAAGAGATCAATAAACGATCTGCGACAAATTCAATGTATTGACACATTAATTCCGCGTTCATTCCGATCAATGAAACAGGAAGTGCCACTGTCACAAATTCTTTCTCAATCTCAACCGCATTTAAGATAATCTCGTAAATACGTTCTTGAGAAATTTTATTTTTGATGTGGTCTGTGTATAACAAACAAGCAAAATCACAGTGCAAACCTTCATCGCGAGAAATCAACTCGTTTGAGAAGGATAAGCCTGGCATTAAACCACGCTTTTTCAACCAGAATATAGAACAAAAACTACCTGAAAAGAAAATTCCTTCTACAGCAGCAAATGAAATTAAACGCTCAACGAAACTATCACTCTCGATCCATTTCAACGCCCAATCTGCTTTCTTCTTCACACAATCAATGGTTTCAATGGCACGAAGCAAATGATCCTTTTCTTTTGGGTCGTTGATATAAGAGTCAATCAACAAGGAATAGGTTTCTGAATGAATGTTTTCCATCATGATTTGGAAACCATAAAAACATTTAGCCTCCGCATATTGAACTTCTTTCAAAAAGTTGTTGGCTAAATTTTCATTAACAATTCCATCTGATGCAGCAAAAAATGCTAAAACATGAGAAATAAAATGACGTTCACCGTCATTCATTTTTTTCCAATCAGCTAAATCTTGTTGTAAATCAATTTCTTCCGCAGTCCAAAAGGACGCTTCCGCTTTCTTATAAAACTGCCAAATATCATCATGTTTTATAGGAAATAAAACGAAACGATTAGGATCTTCAACCAATAAAGGTTCTGCAAAAGTAGATGTAGACATATGTTAATAAAATGAATTCGAATTTATGAATTTCTTGTCGATATACAAGACTGATTTCTCGCCAAATTGTTTTAAAAAGCAAAAAAAAATTAAAAGAAAAATCCGCCTACCTGAACTACGAATGCTGAGCCATAGGGCGACTGCTTTCCTGACGTTTCTGAATAATTTAAATCGTACATGAGCGATAAATTGATGCCAATTCGAGAACCAATTCCAACGCCCACTAAAAATGGATTTGAATATCCTCCTGTAGTGCCTGGAGACATATTGTTAAAGTTTTCCAACTGCGCCGTTAAATATCCTTGGCCAATAAAAGCGGATAATGCGGGAATTTGTTGGCGTACAAATATCCTTTCTCCTAATAAATTACTGGTAGCCTTATATCCCCCATAACTTAAAGAATAATACTGATAAGTCATCCCAAGGCCTAAAATCGTATTGTTTGTCAGTAAATAACCCGCCATTGGTGAAATACCAATACTCGTAGGATTTCCGAAACTCAAACCTGAAACGCCTCCACCGAAATGCAAGCGCTCTCTAAAACTTAGTTCGCTGACATCTGGCTCTAAGTCCAAATCACCTCTGGCTCCCTCCTCTTTAATCACGATGGGATCTTGCGCGAATAATTCAGGCGTATAAGCCAAAAAAGAAAATAATATCAGTGCTACTATCTTATTCATAATAAAAAAATTAATTCATAATTTGCCTATGTGCTGAGCTTATTTTGAAATTTAGTAAAGCTACAAATCGCAACTCAAATATCACATAGAAAAAGGGATTTTAAAAATCTATCCATTGATAATTTTTATCAAGTTAAAAGGTTTATTTTTGTCCTATGAATGAGATAAAAACGGGCATCGCAAGCTCGTCGGCCATCGAAAATCTCGACCCGAAAACACACATCATAATTAAAGGTGCTCGTGTCCACAATTTGAAAAATGTGGATGTGGCTATTCCTAGAAATCAATTTGTTGTCATCACTGGACTTTCTGGATCTGGTAAATCATCATTGGCCTTTGATACGTTATTTGCGGAAGGCCAACGAATGTATGTCGAAAGTCTAAATTCTTATGCGCGCCAATTCTTAGGCAGGATGGAGAAACCTGCCGTAGATTATATTAAAGGAGTCTCGCCTGCCATCGCGATTGAACAAAAAGTAAATACAAAAAATCCGCGGTCGACCGTCGGGACCAGCACAGAAATCTACGACTATTTAAAATTGCTATTTGCCCGGATTGGGAAAACATATTCGCCTACTTCAGGCAAGGAAGTTAAAAAAGATTCTGTTTCGACGATCGTGGATTGGGTGGGAACACATGCACAAAAAAAAGTGCTCATATTAGCTCCTTTGATTTCACAAACGGAAAGAACGCTGAAGGATGAATGCCAACTCTTAATTCAAAAAGGATATACTAGATTAAAATTTGAGGCGGAAATCATTGACCTAGAAGAGCTCGTTGAGGATGCAAATCAATTGAAATCACTCAGTAAAAAGCCCACTGAAATAGCTATTCTAATAGACCGATTAATCAGCCAGCCTGAAGATGAGGAAACGATTTTTAGACTAGGTGATTCGGTCCAAACAGCCTATTTCGAAGGCGAAGGTGTTTGTTGGATCGAAATTGACGGTGAAAAACGAAAAATATTTTCCAATAAATTTGAATTAGATGGCATCGCTTTTGAAGAACCAAGCTTAAATTTATTCTCTTTCAATAATCCTTACGGTGCTTGTAAAAACTGTGAAGGCTATGGAAAAGTCCTTGGCCTAGACCCTGATTTAGTCATACCAGATCATGATTTATCTGTGTATGAGGGGGCCATTGCACCCTGGAGAAGTGAACGAATGAGTGAGTGGCTTCATCCACTATTGCGAAATGGAATACATTTTGATTTCCCTATTCATAGACCCTACAAAGATCTTTCTGACAGTGAGAAAAAATTACTTTGGAAAGGCAACAAATATTTTTCCGGCTTGAGTCAATTTTTTGAACACCTGGAAAAAGAGACGTATAAAATTCAATACCGGGTTATGTTATCTCGCTACCGAGGAAAAACAACATGTCCTGAATGCCAAGGGTCCAGATTGAGGGGAGATGCGGCCTATGTTAAAATTCACAACACGTCGATTATCGATTTGGTGCTTTGGCCGATTTCAAAAGTAAAAGCATTTTTTGATTCCTTGGATTTAAGTATTCATGATCAATCGATTGCCAAAAGAATATTGATTGAAATTAATAACCGCCTTGACTACATGAATCGGGTGGGCTTGGGTTATTTAACTTTAAATAGGCTTAGTTCTAGTTTATCTGGCGGTGAGTTCCAGCGCATCAAATTAGCCACTTCACTGGGTAGCGCATTAGTGGGTTCCATGTATATTTTGGATGAACCCAGCATTGGCCTACATCCACGTGATACGGAAAGACTGATTACCGTACTGGATATGTTGAAAAAAATGGGCAACACCGTCATTGTGGTTGAGCATGAAGAAGAAATTATGCGCGCCGCAGACCAGATCATTGACATCGGTCCTGAGGCGGGAAGGCATGGGGGCCAACTCATCTTTCAGGGAAATCTAGAAGATGCATTAGCGGATAAGCTAACGGATAGCCATACTCTTCGTTTTTTAAATGGGGCAGACCAAATTGACGTGCCGGCGATTAGAAGAAAAGCCTTAGCCCACATCGAAATTACGGGGGCACAAGAAAACAATCTGAAAAATTTAGATGTTAAAATTCCATTGGGTATTATGACCGTGGTGACGGGTGTGAGTGGGTCAGGTAAATCGACGCTCATCCGAAAAATATTATATCCTGCTTTGTTGAGAAATCTCCAATTAGGCACCGAAGAAATTGGCCGATTTAAGGAAATAAAGGGTAGTTTACAGAAAATTGCGGGGGTGGAAATGGTGGACCAACAACCCATTGGGAAGTCGTCCAGATCAAATCCGATCACCTATATAAAAGCATATGATGCCATTCGCCTACTTTATTCCGAGTTGCCGATGGCGAAATCTCGAGGATATAAACCGGCACATTTTTCTTTTAATGTAGAGGGTGGTCGCTGCGAAACGTGCCAAGGAGAAGGCGAAATAACGATTGAAATGCAGTTTATGGCCGACATCAAACTTACCTGTGAGTCCTGTGCAGGCCGTCGCTTCAAACAAGAAATTTTAGAGGTTACTTTCCAAGATAAAAACATTGCTGAAATTTTGGACATGACCGTGGAGGAAAGCATTCCCTTCTTTAGTGAAAAATTGCCCCGAATTGCGGAAAAAATTGACCCTTTATTCCAAGTAGGACTGGGATACATTAAACTGGGACAGTCTTCAAATTCACTTTCTGGCGGGGAAGCCCAACGCGTAAAATTGGCCAGTTTTTTAGGCAAGGGCAATTCAAATAAAGGGAAAACCTTATTTATTTTTGACGAACCTACGACGGGTTTACATTTTCATGACATTAAAAAATTACTTAAGGCCCTAAATGATTTAGTGGAACAAGGTGATACCGTGGTGATTATTGAACATAATATGGAGGTCATTAAATGCGCCGATCACATCATCGATTTAGGCCCAGAGGGAGGAGAACAGGGAGGACATTTAAGTTTTGAAGGGAGCCCTGAAGAAATGATTCGTTTAAAAAATAATCCTACGGCTTTTTACTTAAGTCAAAAAATACCTGCCAAAAAACACTAAATTTGAACATGTTTTCTGCTGAAACCCTTGCTGGATTATCCGTAAAATTGGACCAAATCGTTCAAGGTTTTTCACTGATGCTTCCGGAAATATTAGTACTTGGTTTACTCATTGTAGGCATATTTGTCGAATTATTTATCCACGGGAATTCAGAAAAATCCAGTTCCTCATGGCGCTATTTCATTTCCTTACTAGGCTTGCTATTTGTTTTGGCCCTAGCCTTTCAAAGACTCCAAAATGGCCATAATGGCTTTGCCTCCTTTTCGCTATTTTGGATTACACCTGCCAGCAATGCGATCAATTTATTGATTTTAGCCCTGGGATTTTTGATCTTACTGGTCAGCCAAATAACTGGAAAAAAATTAAGCATTGAAGAGCAAATAGGGTTTTTCAGCATTTTATCTGGATCCCTTTTAACGGGAATCAGCAACCATTGGCTCAGCCTATTTTTGTCGATTGAATTAATGTCTTTGGGTACTTATTTGTTGGTCGGCATTCGAAAAGATTCCGAAGGTGCGCGCGCTGCGTTGCCCTATGTGCTTTTTGGCATGGCGACATCCGCCATATTTCTTTATGGAATTTCACTCATGTATGGACTTTCCGGCACGATGTCCTTCAGCAACCCAGCTTTTACACGCGTTTTTTCTTCTGCGGATCCACTGTTTATTGGCCTAAGTTTGGGTCTTATTTCATGCGCTTTACTCTTTAAAATGTCATGGGCGCCATTCCAACCATGGAGTCCGGATGTTTTAGAAACCTTGTCAGCACCTTGGATGGCTTGGATATCGATTGCCCCTAAAATAGCCGTGACCTGGTTAGGGATCCGAATGATCCATTTCATACCTACAGACATGAGCATGTATATCGCTGCATTGGCTATATTAACCCTATTAATCGGAAATTTAGGCGCTTTAAGACAGACAAATACCAAGCGTTTGCTTGCGTATTCGAGCATTGCACATGGGGGATTTATGGCTATGGTTTGGCTTTCTCCTGCCAAAGAAGCCACGGAAGCTTTATTGTTTTATGGGTTAACGTATGGTTTGAGCACCATTTTAGTCTTCTTCCTGGCCGAACATCAAAGCGAAAATGGCATGGATGATGTAGATAATTTGGACATATGGAAAGGTTTGTCAAAATCGCAACCCATTAAATCGCTTTTATTATTTATCGGTTTTATTGCACTCATCGGGCTTCCGCCAGCTGGAACTTTTCTAGCAAAAATCACTTATTTTTCATTGCTCTGGGAGTCGATTCAAGCCCATTCCAGTATAGCCACCATCTCTTTATTAGGTATCGCTATTTTCGCGACGGCGGTATCGGTATTCTATTATTTAAAAATCCCATTTTATATTTATTTAAAAAAATCGGATGTAAATCAAGAAATAATTATTGAAAAAAATATGTGGGTTTTTGGAATCATAGCAGCTGGAATTATTCTATGTCTTCTTGCTCCTAATCTTATTTTTATTTTTTGGAATTTATAGATTAAAAAAATGTAAAATTAACGCTTGGCTTCCCTAATAATTCCCTAATTTTGACTTGATTTTGAAACGAATTCTTCTCCTAGAAAAAATATCTAATGTCTGATTCCATTAAGCACGAATGCGGAATAGCCCTAATCCGATTACGTAAGCCATTTCAGTACTATTTGGATAAATACAACAACCCCATGTACGGCCTTAAAAAGTTGTACTTGATGATGGAAAAGCAAGTAAATCGGGGGCAAGATGGAGCTGGGGTTGCCAACATCAAAATCAATGTTAAACCAGGTCATCGGTATATCAGTCGGTATAGATCTGTAGAACCCGAAGCTGTTTCCGATATTTTTGGAAAAATAGATAAGAAATTCAAGAAAGCACATAAGTTAGCCAAAGAAACCAAGCGCGATACAGGCATCGATGCCTCAAAAGATGCGACTTGGTGGCAAGACAATGTGGCATTTACAGGCGAGGTGCTCCTAGGTCACTTGCGTTATGGTACCCATGGCCAAAATGAGATTGAAAATTGCCATCCGATGTTGCGCCAAAATAACTGGCGTTCTAGAAATTTAGTGATGGCGGGAAATTTCAACATGACCAATGTGGATGATTTGTTTGACAAATTGGTTTCCTTAGGTCAGCATCCCAAAGAAAAAGTGGATACCGTCACCGTGATGGAAAAAATTGGTCATTTTTTGGATGAAGAAAACCAAAGACAATTTTTAAAATACCGCGACAAATATGAAAATCCTGAGCTATCGGATATCCTAGCTGAAAAAATTGATTTGATGCGAGTCCTAGAAAGATCTTGTAAAGATTTTGACGGAGGTTACGCGATGGTCGGCATGACGGGATTTGGATCAGCTTTTGTCGCCAGAGATCCTGCCGGAATTCGTCCAGCTTTTTATTACATCGATGATGAAGTCGTGGTAGTAGCCTCAGAAAAGCAAGCCATTAAAACGTCGTTTGATTGCGAATATTCCGAAATCAAAGAAGTAACTCCAGGTCACGCCCTCGTGATAGCAATGGATGGGTCCGTTAAGGAAGAAGCCTTCATCGACCGATTAGAACAAAAATCATGTTCGTTTGAGCGAATATATTTTTCTAGGGGATCAGATCCTGATATTTACCATGAGCGTAAAAAACTGGGCCGATTATTAATTCCTCAAATTTTAGATGAGGTAAATCACGATTTAAAAAACACCGTTTTTTCTTATATCCCAAATACCGCCGAAACAGCATTTCTAGGGATGATTGACGGCCTGGAAGATCATTTGGCCAAAGAAAGAAAGAAAGCCATCATGGATGGAATTTTGTTCGAGGAGGAATTAGAAGAATTACTGACTTTTAGGCCGCGTGTCGAAAAACTTATTTCGAAAAATGTAAAGGTTCGGACTTTTATAACGAATGACGACCAACGAGATGACATGGTATCACACGTGTATGACACGACATACGAAGTGATCAACAAAGGTGTCGATTCGGTTGTGCTGATTGATGATTCCATTGTCCGAGGAACCACTTTGGAAAAAAGCATTTTGAGCCTTTTGGATAAGCTTTCTCCTAAGAAGATTGTAATTGTTTCCTCGGCTCCACAAATCAGGTATCCCGATTGCTATGGCATTGATATGTCGAAAATGAAGGATTTTGTTGCTTTTAGAGCGGCCCTAGAATTGTTAAAAGAAAGAGGACTTGAAAATATTTTAGATGAGGTTAACTTGAAATGTTTGGTGGCGCTAGAAAATGGTACCGCTACTTCAGAGAATTTTGTCAAGGCTATTTATGAGCCGTTTACCAACGAAGAAATTTCAAATAAGATTGCCGAAATTGTCAGACCCAAACATCTTCAAGCAGAAGTTTCGGTGATCTATCAAACGGTAGAAAATTTAAATGTCGCTTGCCCGAATCATTTAGGCGATTGGTATTTTACAGGAAACTTCCCAACTCCCGGCGGGAATCAAGTGGTCAATAAAGCCTTTGTGAATTTTATGAAGGGGGTAGAAGTTAGGGCGTATTAATTAACGCCAACGATCGATACCGGCATTTTCAAATTTCGAATCTGTAAATTTCAAGTTCCCATTTGTCAAAAGGGTTATCGAAATGTATTCCCATTCTTTATCAAAAATAGGAAATTGACAAATCCATTGGTCTTTCGTTTTGATGGCAATCGTTGTATATACTCGACTATTTGAAGTAGAATAAAGTGTGACCACTTTGTTT
>CANIYB010000013.1 GCA_947471105.1 Cytophagaceae bacterium | reverse complement strand
CTAAGTCAGCTAAAGAAGTTTTCAAAAGCTTGCGCATGTGAAGCATTTCCTCGTCTACTACATTATCTTCTTCAGCCTTAGGAGTTTCAAAAGTCATTGTCTGATCTGAGAACAACATAAAGTGTTGAATCAAAATGTAAGCAGCACCTTTTAGCGCATCTTCAGGATGGATAGAACCATCTGTTTCAATGTCTAAAACCAATTTCTCATAATCTGTCTTTTGCTCTACACGCGTGTTCTCAATGCTAAATTTAACATTTTTGATCGGCGTATAAATTGCGTCGATAGCTATGTGACCGAAAGGCAATTCGTTTGCACGAGGCTCATCTGCAGGTACATAACCACGTCCTTTTTCAATGAAAAGCTCAATATCTAATTCTTTAGAAGAATCAAGATGGCAGATCACTAAATCTGGATTTAAAACAGTAAAGTAAGGAGTAAATTTTGCGATATCTCCAGCAGTAATGGCTGTTTGGCCTTTTACTTTAAGAGTTACCTTATTCTCTAAAATCTCTTGTGCTTTCTTAAAGCGAATTTTTTTCAAATTCAAGATGATTTCAGATACATCTTCGTGAACACCTTCGATAGCAGAAAACTCATGTAAAACACTTGATATTTTCACACTAGTGATTGCGTAGCCTTCCAGTGAGGAAAGTAAAATTCTACGAAGAGCGTTACCTATGGTAACACCGTAACCTTTTTCGAGTGGCTTGAACTCAAATAACCCGTGAAAGTCATCGGCTTTCTCCATTACAACTTTTTCGGGCATTTGGAATGCTAATATTGACATATTTCGTAGCTTAAAATGATACTGAAAAAACGTTATTGGTACTATTTAAAATCTCTAATAATTCGTTAATGATTACTTAGAGTACAATTCGACGATTGCCTGCTCGTTAAAGTTTTCAGGAATCTGGTCTCTTTCTGGAAGGGCGATAAACTTACCTACCATGTCTACACCATCCCACTCTAACCAGTTAAAGCGTTTTGGCGAACGACCATCTAAAGAAGCTGAAACCACCTCTAAAGATTTTGACTTTTCACGAACACCGATTAATTGGCCCGGACGCAAAGAGTATGAAGGGACGTTAACCACTTCGCCATCCACATTAATATGTTTGTGAATAACTAATTGGCGAGCAGCACGGCGAGTAGGAGCAATGCCTAAACGATATACTACATTGTCTAATCTTGCTTCACACAATTTAATCAAGTTTTCACCAGTGATTCCCGCTTTAACAGCAGCTTTGTGGAACAGATTTTCGAACTGACGCTCTAAAATACCATAGGTATATTTAACTTTTTGTTTCTCCTTCAATTGCAACGCGTATTCAGAAACTTTTGATCGTTTTCCTTTACCGTGCATTCCGGGAGCATAGTTTTTACGAGATAATGCTTTACTCGGACCAAGAATCGCTTCACCGAATCGACGTGCAATCTTGGATTTTGGACCTGTATATCTAGCCATCTTTTTAAAAGTCATTAGGCCTCTTGTGCCCAATGAAGTAATTAGTTAAGTGAAAAAAAAGTGTTAGAGAAAATAATTACTAATTACCTAACACACAAAATAATCTTTAAACGCGACGACGTTTTGGAGGACGACATCCATTGTGAGGCATCGGAGTAATATCACGAATAAGTGATACTTCGATTCCTGAGTTTTGGATGGTACGGATAGCAGACTCACGTCCAGCACCCGGTCCTTTTACAAAAACCTCTGCTTTTTTCATTCCAGCCTCAACAGCTACTGCAGCGCAGTTAGATGCAGCCATTTGTGCTGCATAAGGAGTGTTTTTCTTAGATCCACGGAAACCCATCTTTCCTGCTGAAGCCCAAGAAATTACTTGACCCGCTGAATTGGTAATGGAAATAATGATGTTGTTAAAGGAAGCTTTAATGTGTACTTGGCCTACTTGCTCAACTACAACAACTCTTTTCTTCGCTTTATCTTTTCTTTTTGCTTGTGCCATAATTTAATTAATCAAAAAGGGATGAGGTTTTACCTCGATTATTATTTAGTTACTTTTTTCTTGTTAGCAACTGTTTTTCTACGTCCCTTACGAGTACGTGAGTTGTTTTTAGTACGTTGGCCACGAACGGGAAGTCCCTTACGATGACGCAAACCACGGTAGCAACCGATGTCCATCAAACGCTTGATGTTTAATTGGACTTCAGACTTAAGCTGACCCTCCGTTTTAAACTCAGCGGCGATGATTGCACGGATAGCACTTGCTTCCGTATCATTCCACTCACCAGCTTTCTTGTCATAAGAAACAGCTGCTTTCGTTAAGATCTTTTGAGCAGTACTGCGACCTATACCAAAAATATAAGTTAATGCAATCTCTCCTCTTTTTTTGTCGGGAATATCAACCCCTGCAATACGAGCCATATAGGTAATTAATTGTTGTGATTACTCATTTAATTTTATCCGAATTATCCTTGACGTTGCTTAAACTTAGGATTCTTCTTGTTTATTACATAAAGCTTGCCGTGTCTACGGATCACTTTACAATCTGCACTACGCTTTTTAATGGATGCTTTAACTTTCATTTTATTAAAATTTATGGGCCAAAACCCTCATTTACTTATATCGATAAACAATTCTTGCCTTACTCAAATCGTAGGGCGACATTTCCAATTTAACCTTATCCCCAGGTAAAATCTTAATGTAGTGCATCCTCATCTTACCCGAAATATGGGCAATCACTTGATGCGTATTTTCTAATTCAACCCGAAACATCGCGTTCGAAAGAGCTTCCAAGATTATTCCATCTACTTCTATCGAAGATTGTTTGGCCATAGTTTTATTTTAAATATTCAACAATATTGTCGAGCTTTTAATTACTTCTTCTATATAGGAGAACGTAGTTAATATCAACGGTTCATCTTTACTTACACCTATTGTATGTTCAAAATGAGCCGAAGGTTTGCGATCCTGAGTTCGAATGGTCCAACCATCTTTATCTACTGAGATCTGGCGTTTTCCTAAATTGATCATCGGTTCAATGGCAATAACCATTCCCTCTTTCAATTTAGCTCCATCACCTCTGCGTCCATAATTAGGAACTTCAGGACTTTCGTGCAAGCTTTTACCTACACCATGCCCCACTAGCTCCCGAACTACCCCATATCCGAATGACTCCGTATAGGATTGAACAGCATAAGCAACATCACCCACTCGCTTTCCATTTTGAGCTTGCTTTAAACCCAAATACAAGGACTCTTTCGTCACTTGCAATAATTTTATCACTTCTGGTTTCACCTCCCCAATGCCATAGGTATAGGCACTGTCAGCATGAAAACCATTTTTATACACTCCCGCATCTATGGATATAATATCCCCTTCCTTCAATGTCAAATCACCAGGCAATCCATGCACCACCACATCATTCACAGAAATACATAATGAATATGCGTATTTCTTATTTCCAACCTGATAATTCAGGAAAGAAGGATGTGCTTTATGGTCTGATATAAACGTATAAGCTATTTTATCTAATTCCAACGTGGTAATTCCCGGCTTAATTGCCTTCGCCACCTCCGCATGGCATCTCCCAAGAATATCTCCATTATCTTGAATAATGGCCATTTCATCAGAAGATTTTAAATAAATCATCTTAACGAGTAATCACCTCCGAACGCCCTTTTACGCGTCCTGATTGCATTAAACCCTCGTACTTTCTCATCAACAAATAACTTTCAATTTGTTGCAATGTATCTAATACCACTCCTACTAAAATCAACAAAGATGTTCCACCAAAAAACGATGCAAATCCACGTGTAACCCCAAATAAATTGGCAACAGCAGGTAATATCGCAATAGCCGATAACATAAATGCACCCGGCAATGTAATTCGATCTAAAATATTGGCAATAAAGCTAGACGTATCTTCACCCGGCTTAACACCCGGAACAAAACCACCACCACGCTTCATATCATCTGATATTTGAGTGGGGTTAATCGAGATCGCCGTATAAAAGAAAGTAAAAACAATAATCAATAAGGCAAATAAAGCATTATACTGCCAAGTGGTAAAATCACCAAATGCTTGAGCCACCGAAGAGGCGAACTCACTTTTTTCAGCAAAAGATTGTGCCACCAAACCGGGAATAAACATCAAGGCCTGTGCAAAAATAATTGGCATTACACCTGATGCATTTAACTTTAACGGTATGTATTGACGCTCGCCACCTACCGACATTTTACTTCCAGCCACTTGCTTAGCATATTGAACAGGAATTCGACGTACGGCTTGAGTCACCATGATCGCTCCCATCACCACAAAAAACAAGGCGACAATTTCAATGACAAACATTAAAGCGCCTGACATTCCACGTGAACCTGCTTCTTGTAAAATAGAAGATGGGAAACGAGAAACGATACCGATCATAATTAGCATGGATATACCATTTCCAATTCCTTTGTCCGTAATTTTTTCTCCTAACCACATACACAACATGGTTCCACCAATCAAAATAGCTACCCCATATAATCTAAAAAACCAAGGATCAACCATGATCGCCTCACTCGGAATAGTTACTTGTAAATACGTAAATCCTTGTGCAGCCGTAACAAATATGGTTAAATAACGCGTAATCTGATTTAACTTCTTACGTCCAGATTCACCATCTTTCTGCATTTTTTGAAAATACGGAAGCGCAATGGTCAATAATTGAATCGCAATAGAAGCAGAAATATAAGGCATTATACCTAATGCAAAAACGGATGCATTGCTCAAAGCCCCTCCAGAAAACATATTCAATAAGCCGAATAGCCCACCGTCACCTGCTTGAGTTAATTTTGTAGCATCCACACCAGGCAGAACTACATAAGAACCTAAACGGAAAAAGGCAATAAAAAGTAACGTATTAAGAATACGGCCTCTTAATTCCTCAATCGAAAAGATGTGCTTAAAAGTTGTTATTAACTTATTCATTCGTCTGGTATAGAAGATTAATCAACAATTGCTTTTCCACCTGCAGCTTCAATAGCTGTAATGGCGGCTGAAGAAAATCCTTTGGCATGAATTTCTAAGGCAGATGTCAAAGCACCCCTACTTAAAATTTTCACCAAATCAGATTTAGATACTAAACCGTTTGTATAAAGTGTTTCAAAATTAATAACCTTCAATCCAGCTGATTCAGCTAAAGATTGTAAAGTATCTAAATTGATCGCTTTATACTCTACACGATTGATATTTTTAAAACCAAACTTAGGTACACGACGTTGAAGTGGCATTTGACCTCCTTCAAAACCGCGTTTACGAGAGTATCCAGAACGAGACTGCGCTCCTTTATGTCCACGTGCAGAAGTTCCACCTAATCCGGAACCTTGACCACGACCTACTCTTTTTCTTGTTTTTACTGAGCCTTCTGCAGGCTTTAGTGATGATAATTTCATTTTATTCTTGGCTTAGCGCTACTTTTTAAAAAGTAACTCGCGTGTTAATTAAATATTTTCAACAACAATTAAGTGATTTACGGCACGAATCATACCTGCAATAGCTGGATTTAATTCATGCTCAACACTCTTACGGATTTTACCTAATCCTAACGCTTGGATCGTACGTTTCTGTACTTCCGGACGCTTAATTGCGCTTTTAACTTGTGTAATTTTTACTTTAGACATCGTATGTTCTTTTTTTGAGGCTAGAAGCACTCGTATTATCCATTAAAAACTTTAGCTAAGGAAATTCCTCTTTGGAATGCTACACTATGTGGTGCTCTCATTTTCACAAGTGCATCGATTGTAGCCTTCACCACGTTATGTGGATTTGAGCTTCCTTTAGATTTTGCAAGTACATCATGTACACCAGCAGACTCTAAAACAGCACGCATCGCACCACCTGCGATCAATCCAGTTCCTGGGGCAGCTGGCTTAATTAAGACAAAACCACCCGAAAATTTACCTAATTGCTCGTGAGGAACCGTATTTTTCAACAAAGGAATTTTAAACAAATTCTTTTTTGCATCTTCAATCCCTTTTGTAATCGCATCCGTTACTTCGTTTGCCTTACCTAATCCGTAACCTACAGTTCCGTTACCATCTCCTACTACAACGATAGCAGAAAAACTAAAACGACGACCCCCTTTTACCACTTTGGCAACACGGTTAATGGCTACTACCTTCTCCTTCAATTCTCCCTCGTTAACCTTAATTGGTTTTGCTTGTAATTGTGACATATCTTTTATTAAAATTGTAAGCCACCCTCGCGAGCACCTTCAGCTAATGATTTAATTCTACCATGATATAAATAACCGTTACGGTCAAAAACTACTTTCGTAATTCCTGCAGCTTTTGCCTTTCCAGCAATCGCGATACCCACTGACTTAGCAGCTTCGATGTTGTTATTTACCTTTCCTTTAACATGTGATGTTGCTGAGAACAAAGTCTTACCAGCCAAATCATCTACAATTTGAGCATACACCGAAGTGTTTGAACGATACACAGTTAAGCGCGGACGCTCAGCTGATCCAGTTATTTTTGCACGAATTGCACGCTTAATGCGAATCCTACGTAAATCTTTTAATGTTGACATTTTTTACCTGTTTGTGTGGATTTCCGGCCCACGCTTATAATTTATTTCTTACCGCCCGCTTTACCAGCCTTACGACGAACTTGCTCACCCACAAAACGAACACCTTTACCTTTGTATGGCTCCACTGGACGTAATGATTTTATTTTTGCAGCCACTTGGCCGATCAATTGCTTATCTATTCCATTTAACGTAACCATCGGATTTTTACCTTTCTCCATTGCCGTAGCAACTTTGATTTCCGAAGGAATCGCCATGAAAATCATGTGTGAATATCCCAAACTTAATTCCAAAATATTTCCTTGATTCGCAGCCTTATAACCAACTCCGATAATCTCAAGATCCTTTTGGAATCCTTCACTTACTCCCACAACCATGTTATTGATTAATGAACGATATAAACCATGCATGGCCTTATGACGCTTTTGCTCCGTAGGACGCTTAACAGTTAATATATTTCCTTCAATCTCAACGATGATATCTTGATCAATTTGTTGGGATAAAGTCCCTTTAGGACCATTTACTGTAACCAAATTACCAGCCGATATATCCAAAGATACTCCTGCAGGTAATGTGATAATCTTATTTCCAATTCTAGACATAATAATTCTATATGCTTAAATTACGAGTTGCCTCCTTTCAGCGTGAAACAATAATTAATATACGTAACAAAGTACTTCTCCACCTACGTGAAGTGTACGGGCTTCTTTATCTGTTATTACTCCCTTAGAAGTAGATAAAATGGCAATACCTAAACCATTCAAAACGCGTGGAAGCTCTTCGGCTCCATTATACTTACGCAAACCTGGCTTCGAAATACGAGTCAAATTTACGATGGCAGGTTGCTTCGTTACAGCATTGTATTTCAAAGCGATCTTGATCGTTCCTTGTACAGAAGTATCATCGAACTTGTAATTTGAAATATAGCCTTTATCAAAAAGAACCTTTGTGATCTCCTTTTTAATATTAGAAGCAGGAATTTCAACGACCCTATGACGTGCCTTCAAGGCATTTCTCAATCGGGTTAAATAATCTGCTATTGGATCTGTCATTGTTTTTAAATTTGCCGCAAGCCCTTAAAAAGGCCTGCAAAATTACAAAAATGAATTTAAATAATCAAGTTTTTTGTTTACCAGCTTGATTTAGTTACTCCTGGTATTAATCCGTTGGAAGCCATTTCGCGGAAGGTAACACGGCTAATGCCGAATTTACGCATATATCCACGAGGACGACCTGTTAATTTACAACGGTTATGTAAACGAACTGGAGATGCATTTTTAGGTAATTTATCTAACCCAACATAATCTCCGGCGGCTTTTAAAGCCGCACGCTTCACTGCATATTTTGCAACTGTAGCTTCGCGTTTTCTTTCTCTTGCTTTTACTGACTCTTTAGCCATTTTGTAAAAATTTTAAAGGTTTTATATAAAGCCTAAAGGCCCACTATTTTTTAATATTTGAAAAAGGCATTCCGACGGCAACTAATAAAGCATAAGCTTCCTCATCTGTTTTGGCCGAAGTAACAAAAGTGATATCCATTCCTGATATTTTAGCCACTTTATCGATCGACATTTCAGGGAAGATGATTTGCTCTTTTACACCTAAGGTATAATTTCCGCGACCATCAAAACCTTTCTCTGATACTCCTTTAAAGTCACGAACACGTGGCAATGAAACAGTAGTCAATCGGTCTAAAAATTCATACATACGATCTCCACGTAAAGTAACTTTCACACCAATCGGCATGTTTTCACGCAACTTAAAGTTTGAAATCGCTTTCTTTGAAATAGTTGCCACTGCTCTTTGACCAGCAATTAGCGTAATTTCTTCTACAGCTACGTCCACCAACTTCTTGTCCGACACTGCTGCTCCAACTCCTTTGTTGATTACAATCTTAGTAATCTTAGGTACTTGCATCACCGACTTGTACTGAAACTTTTCTTTCAAGCTTGACACAACTTCCTTTACAAAACGTTCTTTTAATCTAGGTACTGCCATTGTAGTATATTTTGTGGATTTCCGGCCCACGGTTAAATTCTGTATTAAGCGATAAATTTACCTGATACTTTTGAGTAGCGTTGTAACTTACCTTTTTCGTTCAATTTACGACCTGTTCTTACAGGCTTACCATTTTCTACCACCATCAAATTTGAAATGTGTATAGAACCTTCGCGTTTTTCAATTCCCCCTTGAGGATTGCTAGCTGAAGGCTTAACGTGCTTAGTCAGCAAATTAGCACCTTCTACAATTGCACGAGATTTATCAATTAAAACTTCCTTGATAATTCCAGTTTTGCCCTTTGCATTACCGGCGATCACCATAACGTTATCCCCTTTTTTAATGTGCAATTTGGTCTGCTTAGTTATTTTCTTTTCCATTTGTATGCTTCTTTCTATCGGTTGCCCAATATGTCATCTTAATTATAAAACTTCTGGTGCTAAAGAAACGATCTTCATAAATCCTGCTTCACGTAACTCACGAGCCACTGGTCCAAAAATACGCGTTCCTCTTGGCTCATCATTCGCATTCAATAATACAGCTGCATTATCTTCAAAACGAATATATGTCCCATCTTTTCTACGAATTTCCTTTTTAGTACGTACGACAACCGCACGAGAAACTGTCCCTTTTTTCATGCTAGATGAAGAAAGTGCTGATTTTACGGAAACTACAATTTTGTCGCCTATAGAAG
This sequence comes from Cytophagaceae bacterium, assembly GCA_947471105.1. Taxonomy (GTDB): domain Bacteria; phylum Bacteroidota; class Bacteroidia; order Cytophagales; family Spirosomataceae; genus Aquirufa. Next base: position 7,628 of record CANIYB010000013.1, on the reverse strand, counting down.
CATATCTTTTTCCAGTACCGCCTAAAACGCGAATGACTAAAACTTCTTTTGCTCCAGAATTGTCAGCTACACCCAATCTTGATTCTTGCTGTAACATTATCTTTGATCTTTAAATTTAAATTTGAATAACAAACTAGTCTTATTTCGCTTTCGCGATTACTTCAACTAATCTCCAACGTTTGTTTTTAGAAAGAGGACGGGTTTCCATCACTTTCACAGTATCACCTATGCCACACTCATTTTTTTCATCATGTGCCATTAATTTGGTCGTTTTTTGTACGAATTTTCCGTACAAGGGGTGCTTAACCTTACGGTCAACAGTTAGCGTGATCGATTTATCCATCTTATCACTGACCACCTTCCCAATCCTTACTTTTCTTAAGTTTCTTTCTTCCATGGTTGGACTTGTTAAACAATTGACCATTAGCAAATTCGAAATGGTCTATTAAAATTATAATTTATGCTCTTGATGCCGCTGTTAAAGCTGTTTCTAACTTGGCAACTAATTTACGTGCTACTTTAATTCGCATCGGATTCTCAATCGGAGAAATAGCGTGAGCTAATTTCAAACGTGATAAAGTTTCCTTCTCAGCAAGAATTTGCTTTTGCAAATCTGCTACTCCTAGTTTATTTATTTCTGCGTTTTTCATACCCTGGCTAATTTATTCTGAATAATCTCTACGTACCACAAACTTTGTACGCATCGGTAATTTTTGAGCGGCTAAACGTAATGCCTCCTGAGCTAAAGCTAAAGGAACACCTGCCGATTCAAACAAAATTGTTCCTGGGCGTACATTGGCAACCCAATATTCCGGAGCTCCCTTTCCCTTACCCATTCGAACCTCAGCAGGTTTTTTGGTAATTACTTTGTCTGGAAAAATACGAATCCATACTTGGCCTTCACGTTTCATGGCACGAGTAACCGAAATACGAGCTGCCTCAATTTGACGCGCTGTAATTCTACCCGGCTCTAACGATTTAATGGCGAATGATCCAAAATCAATTTCGTGTCCACGAGTGGCAACGCCTCTTACGCGGCCTTTCTGCGACTTACGAAATTTGGTTCTTTTAGGTTGTAACATCTTATTAAAAGTCTAATATCTAAATCAAATATATTTTAGCGCTTTCCTCCACGACCGCGATTTGCAGCGCCAGCACCTGGTTTATTGCGATCTCCACCTGCATCAGGTGCACCTTCAGGACGTCTACGACCTCCTCTGCGATCATCATCACGGCCACGAGGACCACGATCACCTGGACGAGAATCAGCCGAAGTTGACTGCAAGCCCATGTTAGCATTTGGTGACAAATCTGGCTTTCCAAAAATCTCTCCACGGAAAACCCATACTTTAATACCAATCTTACCGTAAACGGTTAAAGCTTCTGAAATGGCATAATCCACATCTGCACGTAATGTATGCAAAGGAATACGACCCTCCTTATATCCTTCAGAACGAGCCATTTCAGCACCTCCTAAACGACCAGATAATTTCAATTTAATTCCTTGAGCTCCCACACGCATCGCCGAAGCAATCGCTTGTTTCATTGCACGACGGAAAGAAATACGCGCTTGTAATTGAGACGCAATAGCTTCACCGATTAATTTCGCATCTATTTCAGGACGCTTAATCTCAAAGATGTTAATTTGAACATCCTTACCTGTGATTTTCTTTAACTCCTCTTTTACTTTATCCACTTCAGCACCTTGCTTTCCAATAACCACTCCAGCACGAGCTGTATTGATTGTTAGGGTAATGCGCTTTAATGTACGCTCTATGATAACTTTAGAGATAGATCCTTTTGGAATACGAGCAGCTACATACTTTCTGATTTTCTCGTCTTCAACAAGCTTATCTGCGAAAGTCTTTCCACCGTACCAATTAGAATCCCAACCTCTGACGATACCTAATCTTAATCCAACGGGGTTAATTTTTTGTCCCATTTCTTGTTTTATCTAATAGTTAATTATTCTGCTGTAGTTTCTTCCAAAATAGGAGCCACCGAAGAAGCCACTATCAGGGTAATGTGATTTGAACGCTTCAAAATGCGATGCCCTCTTCCTTGCGGTGCCGGACGTAAACGCTTAATTGAAGACCCTCCATCTACGAAAATCGTCTTAATAAATAAGTCCGCTTCCTCGATTTTAGCATCCACATGCTTATTTTGCCAGTTGGAAACCGCCGAGAGCAATAATTTCTCGATTGATTTCGCACCTACTTTGGCCTCAAACTTTAAAATACCCAATGCTTTGGATACTTTTTGTCCTCGTACCATATCAGCTACAATACGCATCTTCTGAGGCGACGTAGGGACATTTCTTAATTTAGCAATTGCTTCCATTTTACAATATCTGATTACAAGACCCAAAGGCCTTTAAATTTATCTTTTACCTTTGTCTTTTTTCGCCACGTGACCACGGAAGTTACGCGTTGGTGAAAACTCTCCTAATTTGTGACCAACCATATTTTCAGTTGCAAACACAGGAATGAATTTATTCCCATTATGCACTGCAAATGTATGACCTACGAAATCTGGAGAAATCATTGAACGTCTAGACCATGTTTTGATAACCGACTTTTTGCCGGATTCATTCATAGCCTGTACCTTGTTATCAAGGCGGTAATCAATGTAAGGACCTTTTTTTAGTGAACGTGCCATCTACTATTTTTTTCTTCTACTGATGATAAGACGATTAGTGTGTTTTTTTGGATTACGAGTTTTCTTACCCTTAGCCAATAAACCAGTACGTGAACGAGGGTGACCTCCAGACGCACGGCCTTCACCACCACCCATTGGGTGATCAACCGGGTTCATAACAACTCCACGAACACGTGGACGACGACCCAACCAACGATGACGACCTGCTTTTCCTAAGTTCACATTCATGTGATCTGAATTCGATACCGTACCGATCGTTGCAGAACAACGAGCCAATACCATACGCATCTCACCTGAAGGCAACTTCAACGTAGCATATTTTCCATCACGCGCTAATAACTGAGCATACGTACCAGCCGAACGAGCCATTTCAGCTCCTCTACCTGGTTGCAACTCAATCGCGTGAACTACTGTACCCAATGGGATATTTGCCAATGGCAGTGTATTTCCAACTTCCGGTGCTACCTTCTCTCCTGAAATAACTGTTTGACCCACCTGAATTCCCGTAGGAGCCAAGATGTACGTTTTTACTCCATCCGCATACTCAATAAGAGCAATACGAGAAGTACGATTTGGATCATACTCCACAGTCAATACCGTTGCAGGTACATCATGCTTCGCACGAATAAAATCAATCACACGGTAACGACGCTTATGTCCTCCACCGATATAGCGCATAGAACGACGTCCATCCGCATTACGACCACCTGTACGCTTAATAGGCTCCAATAAGGGCTTATAAGGTTTGTCGGTCGTGATCTCCTCAAACGTTGGCGCTATGCGCTGACGCTGTCCTGGAGTTGTTGGTTTTAATTTTCTAATTGATGCCATTTAAAAGTTCAATTTATCGGGATGAACCCCCTTAATTATTTGCTTATATTCCTTGGTAAAAATCAATTACCTCTCCCATCGCTACCGTAACAATCGCTTTCTTGATTGTAGACGTACGCCCTGAAGTAACTTTAGTACGTGTACTCTTGGACTTTTTCTTTCCAATTTGACGCATTGTCTGTACGTCTTTAACTTCAACTCCGTACATTTTTTTAACCTCTTTGGCAATTTCAATCTTGTTTGCCGTCAACTCAACAACAAACACATACTTGCCTTTTTCTTGCATGGCTTGAGACTTTTCAGTCAAGGCCGGACGTTTAATAATGCCCATTTTTTATTTCGTTTATAACAGAACCGCGTTCTGAAAATTATTTACTACTATATGTTGACTCTATCTTCTCAATCGCTCCTGTGGTAATTAACAATTTAGTTGCATTAACTAAATCATATGTATTCACATCTGCTGCATTCGAAACCTTCGTTTTAGGAACATTACGTCCAGATAAAACAACATTCTTATCAGCTTCTTGAGTGATCAACAAAGTCTTTGTGGTATCCAATGACAATGCCTTTAACATCGCAATGTATGCCTTAGTCTTAGGCGCATCAAAAGCAACCGTATCCAAAATCGCGATATCTCCCGATTGTGCTTTCGCTGCTAATGCCGACTGGCGTGCCAATGACTTTACCTTCTTATTTAATTTGAAATGATAATCACGTGGACGTGGTCCGAAAATACGACCTCCACCTTTCATCAAAGGGGACTTCATCGAACCCGCACGAGCTCCACCCGTTCCCTTTTGTTTCTTTATCTTACGCGTTGAACGCGATACTTCCGCACGCTCCTTAGCTTTGTGTGTTCCCTGACGTTGATTGGCTAAATATTGCTTCACGTCTAAGTAAACCACATGCTCATTAGGAACAATTCCAAAGATCTCATCAGAAAGAGTAATTTTCTTTCCTGTGTCTTTCCCTGCTATGTTATATACTGCTAATTCCATGATTCAGAATGTCTATTTTTTTAGGCTATGCCCTTCAAATCTAATTTTCAATGATTACGTATGAGTTCTTTGCTCCCGGAACTGATCCCGAAACAACCAAAAGGTTTTTATCTGGATAAATTCTCAAAACCTGTAAGTTTTGAACTTTAACCCGATCTCCACCCGTACGACCCGCCATACGCAAGCCCTTAAATACTCTACCTGGGAATGAACATGCTCCAATTGAACCCGGGTGACGACCACGATTATGCTGACCGTGTGTTTGACCACCCACTCCATGAAAACCATGACGCTTTACAACACCCTGAAATCCCTTACCTTTAGATGTACCAACCACATCCACAAAAGTATCAAGCTCAAGCATCTCAACAGTCAAAACATCCCCTAATGATAAAGGCTGCTCAAACGTGCGAAATTCTACCAATTTTTTCTTTGGAGTTGTTTTTGCTTTTTTGAAATGACCCAACAATGATTTTGTTGTGTGCTTTTCTTTTTTCTCACCGTAGCCGATTTGAACAGCGTTATAGCCTTCTTTCTCTACAGTTTTAACCTGTGTAACCACACAAGGTCCGGCCTCAATCAGCGTACATGCAATGGATCTTCCATCTTCCATGTATAGGCTGGTCATTCCGACTTTTTTACCGATAATTCCTGACATATTATATTTTATTTATTAAAAAAATACGCTTACAAGGCTAACTTGGCTTGTTGTAAGTCTTTATTCAAATTCGCTTTTCAACGAGATCGGAAACACAATAAGGACAGAATTGGTGATAGGCGACAAGGTCATCCCACTGTTTATACAGCGGTTAAAACCTTGTGCAGCTTAATACTTAATTAATGGGCTGGGCATTCAACATTCATTAATCAATACCAGTTCTGACACAAAAACAGAGACTTACCTCCATTTTAATCCCTGTTCTACCCGCATTTTTATGTTTTAAATAAATTCGAGAAGTTCTGCCAACCTCTTTCTGAATGAAAAACTGCGTTTGTGGAACGGGAGTGCAAAGGTAGAAAAAATATTAATACAAACAAGAGTGTGTTTGAAAATATTTTTTTGGCCTAAATAAAAATTGTACTTTTCTTATAAATCCACTTCATTTTTAACACAAATCTTAGTAAGTTTGCACCTTAAACGCTTTAAATCAAGCCGTTTATTCTTAAATCCATGTATTTCAAAAGATAAATATACATATGTCAAGTTTAGCCAATCAAAAAGGAGTACTACACGGAGATGCCGTGCAAGAGTTATTTGAAATTGCAAAAAAGAATCATTTTGCTTTACCTGCCGTAAACGTTACCGGCACAAATACCGTTAATGGTGTTTTAGAAGCCGCAAAAGCTGTTAATTCCCCAGTAATCATCCAATTCTCCAACGGCGGTGGCGTATTTTACGCAGGAAAGACTTTGGCAAATACAAATCAAGAAGCGGCTATCGCAGGTTCAATCTCAGGAGCTTACCACGTTCACCAATTGGCCAAAGCCTACGGAGTTCAAGTTATTTTGCATACCGACCACTGCGCAAAAAAATTATTGCCTTGGTTAGACGGCTTATTAGATGCAGGTGAAAAGTTTTATGCCGAGAATGGCCAACCACTTTTCTCGTCTCATATGATCGACTTATCTGAGGAACCGATTGAAGAGAATATAGAGATCTGCGCACATTACTTAAGCCGTATGTCCAAAATAGGCATGACACTAGAAATCGAATTAGGAGTTACCGGTGGCGAAGAGGACGGGGTCGATAATTCAGATGTAGATTCATCCAAATTATATACACAACCTTCCGAAGTAGCTTATGCCTATGAAGAATTGAGCAAAATTTCTCACAGATTTACGATCGCTGCAGCTTTCGGAAATGTTCACGGAGTTTATAAGCCAGGAAACGTTAAACTACAACCCGTGATTTTGAAAAACTCACAAGATTTTATTCGTGAAAAATATGACTTGAAGGAAGAAAGACCGATCAATTTCGTTTTCCACGGTGGATCAGGATCCTCTCGTGAGGAAATTCGCGAAGCGATTTCTTATGGTGCGATTAAAATGAATATTGACACTGATTTGCAATGGGCCTTCTGGGAAGGTATTTTAGGTTTCTACAAGGCCAACGAAGCCTATTTGCAAGGGCAAATTGGCAACCCAACTGGCGAGGATTCTCCTAATAAAAAATATTATGACCCACGTGTATGGTTGAGAAAAGGAGAAGAAACTTTCGTAGCCCGATTAAAATCTGCCTTCGAAGATTTAAACGCAAGCAACGCAAATCAATACCTTTAATTTGAAATTTTTCAAAGAAAATTAGCGTTTAGAAATTAAACTATTTAACTGAGTCGGAGCATTTTGCCTCGACTCTTTTAAATTAATCTATATATTGATCCAAATTTCTGGCGTAGAATTAATCCAATTTAATACATATGAAAACTGAACTTCACCCAGCTAATACCCGAGGTACCGCAGATCATGGTTGGCTCAAAACCGCCTACAGCTTCAGCTTTTCCTCCTATTACAACCCAGCCCGAATTCATTTTGGCGCATTGCGGGTCTTGAACGACGACTATGTGGCTGGAGGAATGGGATTTGGGAAGCACCCTCATGACAATATGGAAATTGTCACCATTCCCCTAAAAGGTGCGCTGGCCCACGAAGATTCAGCAGGCAATAAAGGGATCATTCAAGCGGGCGATGTACAAATCATGTCTGCGGGATCAGGAATTCATCATTCTGAATTCAACGCAAACCCAACCGAACCCGTTGAGTTATTTCAAATTTGGGTCATGCCAAAACTGAAAAATATCACTCCCCGGTACGACCAACGCACCTATACTCCTACCGATTTTATTGGCCAATGGAAAACGGTCGTATCGCCTTTGGGTTCTAATATAGATTCACTTCAAGTAAATCAAGACACGTATTTTAATCTAACAGAACTGGATTTAAATGAAACGCTTGAATATAGCTTGCATGGGCCTCGCCAAGGAGCCTTTCTCATCGTCATTGAAGGGGCCCTTGAAGTGGCAAATCATACACTGGGCCGCCGCGATGCAATAGGGATTTCCGAAACTGACAATATTCAAATTAAAGCTGCCTCCTCTAATACCAAAGCGCTTTTAATTGAAATACCCATGGTTTGGTAAG
>CANIYB010000012.1 GCA_947471105.1 Cytophagaceae bacterium | reverse complement strand
GGAACTCGTGCGTTTGTTTGTGGATCGTGTCGAAGTCCGGGAACCGGCGCGGACGCAATTCGGCGCGGCGCTCGGCGAAGGAGAATTCCGTCGAGTGCTGGCACTGCGGATCAAATTGCACCTGCCGCGATTGGTGGAAGGTATCGAGCGGGCCGATGGCACGGGCAAGTCGGTCGCGAACTCATACCGACCGATCGCTGCGCGCGGCGTTAACTTTGAGACCAAAGTGGATTTTTCCCAAGCCCTCCACGGAGTCGTGACGCTTCTCGCCCCGTTTCACCATCCGGTGCGCGTTTCCGGGCGGGCCGATGGCATCGCTCCTGTCGGACGGGCGAAAGATGTCGGCGAGACACAGCATTTAATGGTGCGCGCACAACACTGGCATCGCCTGCTGGAGAGCGGCCAAACCTCCAACCGGGTGGCGTTGGCGAAACGATTCGGCGTCACCCCCGGTGCCGTAACGCGCACCTTGAAAATGATCCAGTTGAGTCCCGAGATCCAAAATTTCCTCGGCGCGTTGAAGACAAAGGAGGCGCTGCGGCATTTCGGGATGAAGAAAGTCGGTGCCTTGGCGGACTTGACTCGGGACGAGCAACTGGCCGGTTTCGAGCGCATCCGCCGTGCCTTCGCCCAGCCGACGCCGGGTTTGGTTCCGGGTGAGCCGCTCAAGGTATTCCGATCAACGGCTCAGGAAGCGGAGGATATGGCAGACACCGAGCGAATCATCGCCTTCCTCCGTCGGGCTGGGCCGACCGCCCCACGGCGAATCGGGGCGGAGATGCAGCTATCGATCGCCTCAACGTATCGGCGCCTGGCCGAACTTGTGTCAACCGGCCAAGTCGCCTGCACCGGAAACACTCGGAGTCGCACCTATGCGGTAGTAACGGCGTAGTGCCCCCACGGAGATCGCCGATGCACTCGCCGGAAGATGTGCGCACGTTTGGAACGGTAGCACGTTGTTCCTTTGCCTGATTTTTTCCATCCCGCGGTAGGGGCAGCCGCCGGATTCGCTTTCCGCGGCGTGCAGAAAATTATCGAGGCCTCGGTCGTTCTCTTGTTCAGCGAATCGGTAGTGAGCCGAGGCTCATTCACACCACGCCGACCACGAGGGCAAACGCGACCGCCGCAAGGGCCATGCGCGGCTCGGCGAACAGTTCGCGCACTTCAAAAATGGCGAACATCCGCGTCCACACCGACTGCTTCCGGCGTCGATCGATCTCTCGCCAAATCTCGGCAGTTGAAGGCACAGAAGCCAGCGGCAGGGGCTGCGCCGCGTATGCGGTAAGAATCTTTTCGAGACGGTCGGGATTCATGGATGCGCGTTAAACGTAAGCAATCCGCCAAATCCCTCAACCTTCGAAATGGCACGGTGACGAGCCCCAGGGCGTGTTCCGCGAGAACGACGCACCAAGCTGCGATCAACGCTCGCTTCCGCTTGGGCTTTTTAGCTCTGCCCCCGTCCGAAGCGTCCCATTTTATGGGCGGTCATGAAATTGGACAGACGCCGCAACGTCTTGAACCTCGCGAGCTGACTTTCTCGGTCCGAATCGGCGAGCAAGGCAAGCTTCCGCAGACTGAAGTATTCCACTTCCGCGGAGGTCAATAGCCCGCGCGCAAAAATCTGAATTTCCGGAGCCATGCAAAGCAGCTTCAAGTGAAAGCTGACCAGCGAAGCGGACACGTCCTCTTTTTTCGCCAGTGAACGAACGCTGTAGCCTCGCCGTGGCGTAAGCCCATGACATCCCGACCGGTCGCCTTGCCTACTTGTATCCGACAGCAATCGGACGATTAGTTAAAAAATCGGACGATTGAAACGCGCTACCTTCGCGACTTGCTCGACCGGCAGACGAACCGAAAACGTCTGTGGTGCATAAAGATCGTAAGGGCTTGGAAGATGCCCCTCATGGGTCTGGCACTCAGCCACGCAAGAGACGCAATGCATTCGCCACCACGAGCAGCGTGGCACCGGTGTCCGCCATGATCGCGAGCCACAGGCTCGCGTGGCCCACGAGCGTCAAGACGAGGAACAGCGCTTTAAGCGAAAGGGCGAAGCCGATGTTAAATCGGATGATCCCAAGCGTGCGCCGTCCGAGCCGAACGGTTTCCGCGATCTTACCGAGATCATCCGTCATCAAGGTGACGTCAGCCGTTTCGATAGCGGCATCCGTGCCGACTCCGCCCATTGCAATGCCCACCGTGGCGGTGGCCATCGCCGGCGCATCGTTCACCCCGTCGCCGACCATCCCGACAGCGCCGTGCTTTTCGCGCAGCGCCTTAACCGCGGCAACCTTGTCCGCCGGCAGCAAATCACCTCGCGCCTCGTCGATCCCTACTTGCTTCGCAATGGAGTCTGCGGTGCGCTGATTGTCGCCGCTCAACATCACGACGGACTCGATCCCGGCCAAGTGCAGTGCACGGATGGCTTCTGCCGCGTGGGGCCGCACCGTGTCGCCCACCGCGATGATGCCTAGCACTTCGCCTTTGCATTCACCGTGTGGCCGATGTCCGACCACGATTACCGACTGACCTTTGCCTTCCACGGCGGCCAGACGGCGCTCAATTTCTTCCGAGCATACGCCCAGCTCATGGGTGAAACGGTGATTGCCGACGAAGTATGCGTGACCGTCGATCACGCCTTCCGCGCCCCGACCGCTGCGGGCCTGATAATTTTCCGCCCGAGGAAAATCGACTCCCTGCCCCTGGGCATGCTCCACAATGGCTTTCGCGAGGGGGTGCGCCGAGTGCGCGTCAATCGCGGCGGCGACGCGCAGGATCTCCGCCTCAGATCTCTGGTTGAGCGACTCGACGCCCTGCACCTGCGGTTTTCCTTCCGTTATGGTGCCGGTCTTGTCCACCGCCAAAGCCTTGAGCTTCGCGACGGATTCCAAGTGCGCACCGCCCTTCACGAGCACGCCGCGCCTCGCGAGCGCCGTCAGGCCAGCGACGATGCTCACGGGAGTGGAAATCACCAGCGCACACGGGCATGCAATGATCAGCAGCACGCAGGCGCGGTAGAGCCACTGCGACCACTCGCCACCCATAAGGAGAGGCGGCACGATAAACACGAGCAGCGCACCGACTGTCACGGCCGGGGTGTAATACCGGGCGAACACATCCACGAATCGCTGCGTCGGTGCCTTCTGTTCCTGCGCCTCCTTTACGAGGCGAATGATACGGGCGAGCGTGGTGTCTCCCGCCACCTTGGTGACGCGAATCTCCAGCGATCCCTCGCCGTTGACGGTTCCGGCGAAAACAGTATCGCCCGGCTTTTTGTCCACCGGCACCGACTCGCCGGTGATCGGGGCTTGGTTGACCGCGGACTCGCCAACCAGCACGACCCCATCCAACGGGATGTTCATCCCGGATTTCACGGCGACTGTCGCATCCACGCTCACCTCGGCGACGGGCACTTCGGTAAAGTTGCCGTCGCGTTTTACCGTGGCATGCTTCGGGGCGATTTCCAAAAGGGCCTCCACGGCGCGTTGCGCTCGACGGTCCGCCCAACCTTCGAGCCATTCGGCAATCCCGAAAAGAAACACCACCGTGGCGGCCTCGGCCCATTCGCCGATGACGGACGCACCCACCACGGCAATGACCATCAGCGAGCTAATATTGGGCCGCAGCCCGCGCACAGCGGCCCAAGCCCCCGGCAGCAACATCCACCCTCCGGCGACAATCGCGGATACAAACATTCCGGTGGACAGGAGAGGCGGACCTACCCGGAACCGCTGCAACAGCAGACCGACGCCTACCATTGCTCCTGAGATAGCCAAGCTTACCGTAACGGAGCGGCTGTCGCTGTTCTCGTGATTGCAGCCGGCATGATCGTGCCCGTGTTCGCCGTGGTCCGCGCGATCGTGGTCCTGGTCACATTTGTGGCCGTCGTGCCCGTGTTCCGCTGGCGCGTCTTTGGCAGGCTCGTGCGTCATCGGAGGTCCTTATTTTTCAAACAACATCACCAACAAACCGAGCAGGCAGAGTAGCCCACCGAGGACTCCGCTCTCGTAGCGCTCAACCCACTTTAACTTCAATTTCTCAAGGCCGATGAGGGTGAGCCAGGTGAACACCACCATGCCCAGCACCGTGCCGATCGAGAGAATTGCCGTCAGCAGTGCGAACCCGCCCCAGCCGTAGCGCACACCCGAAACATACACGGGGATGAATCCCTCGCAGGGCGAAAAGGTGAGCAGCACGAACAGGCTGACCATCGCGGCCCAATCCGACTTCGCCGGCGCGGGTGGTTTCACCTCTGCGTGGGCGTGGCCGTGTTCGCCATGATGATGATCCTCCACGAACGCCAACTCGTGTCGGTGGACGTGGTTCCCGTGCCCCAGTTCGACGAACACCGTGAATTCATGCGGCTCGGGAATGTCCTCGTTGGATTCCAGGTAGCCCGGCCCGGGTTTGAAGGTGAAAACCTGCCGCGTGGCATCCGGTCGCAGGGTCTTGAGGCTGATATTCCCGGGAGCGGGCGGGGCCTTCTCGTGGTCTTTCGCGTCGGTGAAATACAAGCGGAAACGGGGCGGCACGCCGGTTTCGAACACGCTTAACTCAATTTTCCCGTGCCCGGTATCAACCAGCGGCCCGCCGTGTGCACCGTGTTTGTGGTCATCATCGTCGACGTGCTCGTGATGATGGTGGCCGCCAAACATGTGGCTGTGCCCGTGGCCGTGACCGGAAAACTGGCGGTAAACATAGAACAGTCCGAACGCGAGGAGGGCACCTCCCGCGATGCGGGGAAACCACGCGCCAACGCGCTCACTCAGCGCAAACCCGAGCCACGCTACGAGAAAGCCAAGCACAGCGGTAAACAACACATGGCCCGACCCGCAGATGGCGGTCACGAGCAGGGTTTTCCCCCGGCTCCATTTCTGCACCCGGCCGGCGAGCACGAAGGGCAGCCAGTGCGTGGGAATCGCCGCGTGGAGGAAGGCGATGGTAAAACCGGTGATCGCGATGGTGGTGAGAATGGGGGCGTCCATGGACATGACCTATGCCCCCTCCCCCCATCATCGGCAAGCCCCATTATCCGCTCGCGGCGCCGGGTAATGCGACGCACCATCGTTGCATGTCCAGTCACCATCACGAGGCTCACCCACCGGAAGAAACGCAGGCGTTGCGCCTGCGTCTGCGGAAAATCACGGGGCAGCTCAACGCCGTCGACGGAATGCTGGCCGCCGACTATGACTGCCCGGACGTGCTCATGCAACTGGTGTCCGCCCGCCGTGCCATCAAGGCCCTGTCCGAAAAGCTCATTCATTCGCACATGGAGCACTGCATCGAACAGGCGGCGTCGCCGGCCGACGCGCGCCGCAAGCTGCGCGATCTCCTGCTTGTCCTGGAGCGTTACGTGGACTGATCGCCATGAGATTTCGGGAAAGCGGCATGCCGCCGCAGGACTATTGGGAAACGCTGTTCGATGTTCCGGCCATTCTGGACCGGTTCGGCTTCGGAGCGACCACGGGCGACGTGGCCGAACTGGGGTGCGGTTACGGCACATTCACGCTGCCACTGGCGGAGCGGATCGCAGGCCGAGTTTTCGGGATCGATCTTGATCCGAACATGGTCGCGACTACGCAGGGCCGGGCCAAAGGCGCCGGACGGAGCAACGTGCAGGTCGCGCTGCGGGACGTGCTCCGGGACGGTTTCGGAGTGCCGCCGGAATCGTGTGACGCCGTGCTCCTGTTCAATATCCTGCATGGCGAGGAACCGGTCGCCGTGCTCCGGACCGCGCGGGACATCGTTCGACCGGGCGGAAGAGTGGCCGTGATCCATTGGCGCAGCGATATCGCGACGCCGCGCGGACCGTCAGCGGAGATTCGGCCGGGGCCGGAGCAAATCTTACGCTGGGCTGAAGCGGCTGGCGGACTAGCTTTGGGCGGTCCGGCTTTTATCCTGCCGCCGTGGCACTTCGGCGTAGATTTCCAGAAGGCCGAGCCTGCTCGGAAGAAATCTGGATCGGCATTAAGTTCGTCAACCTGCCCTACGTAATAGGAACGAACCGATAGATTTTTTGAGTTCCCCTAAAAGCCAACCGGCGCGCAGGTTGCAGCCAACGCTGCACGAATCCTCTGGTTTGAATTCGACCATCCAGCTTGACGTAAGAAAAAATGCTGGGAGCTTCCGCGACCCAATGCTGCGTAAATTCTGGATACTTGGCTTTCTGCTGGCCGCATGGCTGCCGGCGACGGAGCATTGTGTCCTCGAAGCGGCCGGTCTGCTGACCGAAACGTGCCCGGAGGCGTGTTCCGCAACTCCCGGAATCATGCACGGCTGCGATACGATTGAGAACGGAGCCTATCGCTCGGACGGAACCACGCTGAGGGTTCCGACGCCGGATTTGTTTGTCTGCGTGTGCCTGATTTGTTTGCAGCAGATTCAGTCGGACGCGCAGCGTGAGCTGCTCCCTCCGTCTGGTGCGCCGTGCGAGCGACCTCACGACTGGACTACGACGTGGATTTTTGTGCGCCGGGCGGCTCCGCCTTCGCGCGCTCCGACGACGCTTTTTTCCTGATCGGTCCCTGCGCGGGCTGATCGGTTTTAGCCGGCTGTGACGCGGACGCTTTGATGCGTCCGTTTCTCAGCCACTCCCCCTGTTGTGTCCCTCCCCATCCCACTATGCCCACATCCATTCCGTTTCGTATGCCGCGCCCGTCGTTCGCGCTGGCGCTCCTCCTAACTTCCGTTGGTGTCTCGGCCCAGGAGACCCCCGCTTCCCGGCTGACGCTGGCGCAGGCACTCGCGCTCGCCGCCGAACGCCACCCTTCGCTTGCGGCTCAGGCCTACCAAGAACGCGCTGCCGCCGGTCTCGTCGATCAGGCCGGCCTACGTCCCAATCCCACCCTTGAGGTCGGTTTGGAAAATGTCCTCGGCACCGGACGCGTGCAGGGTGTTCGCAGCCTGGAAGCCACCGTGCAGGCCAGCCAGACTTTCGAGCGGGGAGGCAAACGCGAGCGACGCGTGGCGGTCGCCACCCGCGAACGGGAGACGGCCACCAAGGAGTTTGCCCTCCGCCGGGCCGAAATCCTCTCTGTCACAGCCGGAGCCTACGTCGCCACCGTCGCCGCGCAACAACGCCTCACGCTCGCCGCCGAACCGCTTCGCCTGGCCCGCGAAACGCTCACCGTGATCGAGGCCCGGAACCGCGCAGGGGCCGCCTCGCTTGCCGAATCCGCTCGCACCCGCGCCGCACTGGCTTCGGCCGAGGCGGAGTTCGCCAGGGCCGAGGCCGCCGTCGGGTCAGCCCGCGCCGCGCTTGCCGCCACCTGGGGCGGCGATCTCTCCGAAGTCCCCGCGGTGCCGGGTGTCCTGCGGATGCCCGACTCGCTTCCTTCCGAAGCCGCCCTGCGCGCCCGGCTCGGCATGCACCCACGCCTCAATTTGCAGGCCGCCATTATTTCCAGTCGGCGCGCCGCACTCGAACTTGAGCAAGCCCAGGCCACACAGGACGTGACTGCCAGCGGCGGCGTGCGCTTCCTCCGCGACGGCACCGACGCGGCCTTTGTCGCTGGCGTCTCGGTGCCGATTCCCACCCGCAACAAAAACCAAGGCAACATTCGCGCCGCTCGAGAAATTCTCGCCGGAGCCGAACACACCGTGCGCGCGGTCGAGGCCGAACTCCGCGCCGCTTTTACCGCGGCGTGGCAAGATCTCGTTTCCGCCCATACGCTCGCGCAGAAGCTGCGCCGCGACGCACTCCCCGCCACCGAGGAGGCGCACGCCGCCGTGCGCCGCGCCTACGAAGCGGGCCCGATTCCCCTCATCGACGTCCTCGATGCCCAGCGCGCGCTCGTCGCGCTCAGGCGCGAAATTCTCGAAGCCGATTCCGCTTACGCCGCCGCCCTCGTGCGCCTCGAAGCCCTCACCGACTCCTCTTATCCCTCCGTCTCCACGCTGATCAGCCAGCCCTAATCCCGTCTTCCCCCTCCTCATGAACTGGAAACTTCCTCTCACGCTCCTCGCCCTCCTCGCCCTCGGTGGCGGCTCGGCCTACGTCATTCTCCATAAGAGTCCCGCTTCCGCTGCTGCGGGCGGTCACGATGCCCACGGTCACGGTGGTCACGACGAACACGCCGAAGAGGGCGAAAAAGGCCCGCATGGCGGTCGGCTCCTCAGCGACGGCGATTTCTCCATCGAACTCGCCATTTTCGAAAAAGGCGTCCCGCCGGAATTCCGCGCTTGGTTCACCAAAGCCGGCAAACCCATCGCGCCCGCCGACGTAAAACTCACCGTCGATCTCAAGCGCCCCGGCGGCGTCACCGATGCCTTCACGTTCAAAGCCGAAGGCGATTACCTGCGCAGCACAGCCGAGGTCCGCGAACCGCACTCGTTCGACTATTCCATTTTCGCCGAGCACGCCGGCCGCTCCCACCTCTGGGAATTTGCCGCGCCCGAGATGCAGGTGAAGATCGCCGCCGAAGCCGCCCAACGCGCCGGCGTCGCCGTCGCCGTCGCCGGCCCCGCCGCCATGACCGAGGCCCTCTCCGTGTATGGCCAAGTAAAACTCAATGCCAACCGCGTAGGCCGCGCCGTCCCGCGTTTCGGCGGTATCGTCCGCGAAGCACGCAAAGCTATCGGCGACACCGTCGCCGCGGGCGAAGTCGTAGCCATCGTCGAGACCAACCAGTCCCTCGTCTCCCTCGAAGTCCGCGCGCCGGTCGCCGGCGTGGTGATCGATCGCGACGTCAACGCCGGGGAAACCGTTACCGACGGCGCCACTCTCTATCTCATCGCGGACCTCTCCGACGTATGGGTCGATCTCAACGTCCCCAAGCGCGACCACAACCGCATCACCCTGGGCCAAGTCGTCACCATCGAAGCCGACGACGGCGGCGGCGCGACCAAAGGCACCATCGCTTGGATCGCCCCCACGGCCTCCGCCGAAGCGCAGACCTTGGCCGCCCGCGTCGTCATTCCCAACTCCGATCACCGCTGGCACGCCGGTCTTTTTGTGAAAGCCGAGATTGTCCTCGCCGAAGCCACCGTGCCCGTCTCCGTCAAAGAATCCGCCCTACAATCGCTCTTCGACTTCACCGTGGTGTTCTCGCAGCACGGCGACGTCTACCAAGCCCGCCCTGTGCAACTCGGCCGCCGCTCCGGTGGCTACGTCGAAATCCTTAAAGGCCTCGCCGCTGGCGAGACCTACGTCGTGGAAAATAGTTTCCTCATCAAAGCCGACATCGGCAAGGCCGGCGCGTCCCACGACCATTGAGCACGGAGATCACCACCATGAAAGAGATCACTGCCATCATCCAGCCGCAGACGCTGGCCCGCGTCATTGAAGCGCTGCACGCACTCCCCCACTTTCCCGGCGTCACCGTCATCCCGCATGTCCACGGTCAGGGCCGTGGCCGCGGGGTTGGCGGCGTGTTCCGCCTCTCGGAGGACACCATCCCCTTCCACGACAAAGTTCTGCTCCTCGTCGCCTGCGGAGCGCCGCTCGCCGAATCTATCGTCGCTGCCATCGCCACCGCTGCCCACACGGGCAACCAGGGCGACGGCCTCATCACCGTCAAGGACGTTGCCCGCGTCGTCCGCATCCGCACCGGCGAGACCGCCGGCCAAGCCCTCTAAGCACCGCCCGTCATGCTCGAAAATCTCATCCATTTCTCCATCCGCCATCGCTGGCTCGTGCTCATCGTCACGCTCGGGATGTGCGCCCTCGGCGTCGTCAACTTCCAGCGCCTCCCCATCGACGCGGTGCCCGACATCACCAACGTCCAGGTGCAGATCAACACCGAGGCCCCCGGCTTTTCCCCACTCGAAGCCGAACAACGCGTCACCTATCCCGTCGAGACCGCGATGGCCGGCCTCCCCATGCTCGACTACACGCGTTCCCTCTCCCGCTACGGCCTCTCGCAGGTCACCGTCGTTTTCAAGGACGGCACCGACATCTACTTTGCCCGCCAGCTCATCAACGAGCGCATCCAGGAAGTGAAGTCGCAACTCCCGCCCGGCCTCGAACCGTCGATGGGCCCGATCTCCACCGGGCTCGGCGAGATCTTCATGTTCACCGTCGAGCCTAAGGACGCGCAGATCCGCAAACCCGACGGCACCACCTACACACCCACCGATCTCCGCGAGTTGCAGGATTGGGTCGTGCGTCCGCAGCTCCGTAATCTGAAGGGCGTCACCGAGGTCAACACCATCGGCGGCTTCGTGAAACAATTCCACATCACGCCTAATCCTGACCGCCTGCTCGCCTACGGTCTCACCTTGCGCGATGTCATGGACGCCCTCGCCCGCAACAACGCCAACGTCGGCGCCGGTTACATCGAGCGCTTCGGCGAACAGTATCTCATCCGCGTCCCCGGCCAGGTCGCGAACATCGCCGAAATCGAAAACATCGTCGTCGCCCGGCGGACCGGCCAACCCGTCCGCATCCGCGACGTCACCGATGTGCTGCTCGGCCAGGAACTCCGCACCGGCGCTGCCACCGAAAATGGCCACGAAGTCGTGCTCGGCACCGTCTTCATGCTCATCGGCGAAAATTCCCGCGATGTCTCCACGCGCGTTGCGACCAAGCTCATCGACGTCAACCGCAGCCTCCCCGCCGGCGTCGTCGCCAAGACCGTTTACGACCGCACTTCGCTCGTCGACCGCACCATCGCCACCGTGCAGAAAAACCTCATTGAGGGTGCGGTCCTCGTGATCGTGATCCTGTTCCTGCTGCTCGGTAACATCCGCTCTGCCCTCATCACCGCCGCCGTCATCCCGCTCGCGATGCTCTTCACCATCACTGGCATGGTGACGAACAAAGTTTCCGGCAATCTCATGAGCCTCGGCGCCCTCGACTTCGGCCTCATCGTCGATGGCGCCGTCATCATCATCGAAAATTGCCTCCGCCGTTTCGGTCACGACCAGCACCGTCTCGGCCGCCTCCTCACGAAACCGGAGCGCTTCCATCTCGCCGCCTCCGCGACGGCCGAGGTCATCAAGCCCTCCATCTTTGGCGTTTTCATCATCACCGTCGTCTACGTCCCCATCTTCGCCCTCACCGGCGTGGAAGGAAAAATGTTTCATCCGATGGCGTTCACCGTCGTTACCGCGTTGCTCGGCGCGATGATGCTCTCGATCACGTTCGTGCCCGCCGCCGTGGCCATCTTCGTCACCGGCAAGGTCTCCGAAAAAGACAACTTCGCGATCCGTGGCGCCAAGTTCTTCTACCGCCCGACCCTCCGCTTCGTCATGTCGGTGCGCCCCGCCGCCGCCCTCGCCGCCGTGGTGTTGATCGCGCTCGCCGGCCTCGCCGCCTCGAAGATGGGCACCGAGTTCATCCCGAGCCTCGACGAGGGTGACATCGCCCTCCACGCCCTGCGCATCCCCGGCACCAGCCTTACGCAGTCGCTCAAAATGCAGGCCGACGTCGAGGCCGCCGTGAAAGCCTTTCCCGAGGTGGACAAAGTCTTCGCCAAACTCGGCACCGCTGAGGTCGCCACCGACCCCATGCCGCCGAGCGTTGCCGATACCTTCGTCATGCTCAAGCCGCGCAGCCAGTGGCCCGATCCCACGCGCAGCAAGGCCGACCTCATGGCCGCGATGGAAGCCGCCACGGCCAAAGTCCCGGGCAACAATTACGAATACACCCAGCCCATCCAGATGCGGTTCAACGAACTCATTTCCGGCGTCCGCTCCGATGTGGCCGTAAAAATCTACGGCGACGATCTCGACGTGATGAACAAAACCGCCGGCGAAATCGAAGCCGTGCTCAAGACCATCCCCGGCGCCGCCGACACCAAGGTCGAGCAGACCACCGGCCTCCCCCTGCTCACCGTCCACCTCGACCGCGAAGCCATCGCCCGCTACGGCCTCGCCGTGGACGACGTGCAGCAAGTCATCTCCACCGCAATGGGCGGCACCACCGCCGGCCAGGTCTTCGAAGGCGACCGCCGCTTCGACCTCGTCGTGCGCCTCCCGGAAAATCTCCGCACCGACCTTGCCGCCCTCGGCAATCTCCCCATCCCGCTCCCGAAGCTCGACGAAGACGAGGCACGCGTGCTCCCCCCCGCCATCCGCACCGGCGGTCATCTCTCCGTCGCCAAACCTCCGATGTCCTTCATCCCGCTGCGCGAAGTGGCGAAGATCGAAATTGCCCCCGGCTCAAATCAGATCAGCCGCGAAAACGGCAAGCGCCGCGTCGTCGTCACCGCCAACGTCCGCGGTCGCGACCTCGGCGGCTTCGTCGCCGACGCGCAGCAGCGCATCACCACTGCCGTCAAAGTCCCCGCCGGCTACTGGTTGGAATACGGTGGCACGTTCGAGCAGCTCATCTCCGCGACCAAGCGACTGCAAATCGTCGTGCCCGTCGCTCTTGCGCTCATCCTCGGCCTGCTCTTCATGAGCTTCGGCAACGCGAAGGACGCCCTCCTCGTCTTCACTGGCGTGCCGCTCGCGCTCACCGGCGGCGTCGCCGCCCTTTGGTTACGCGACATCCCGCTCTCGATCTCGGCCGGCATCGGCTTCATCGCCCTCTCCGGCGTCGCCGTGCTGAACGGCCTCGTGATGATTTCCTACATCCGTCACCTGCGCGCCGAGGGCCAGCCCATCGACGCCGCCGTCGAAGAAGGCTGCCTCACCCGCCTGCGCCCCGTGCTCATGACCGCCCTCGTCGCCAGCCTCGGCTTCGTGCCGATGGCCATCGCCACCGGCGCCGGCGCCGAGGTTCAGCGCCCCCTCGCGACTGTCGTCATCGGCGGCATCATCAGCTCCACCCTGCTCACCCTCGTCGTCCTCCCCGCGCTTTACCGCATGGCGCATAGCGATGGCGACGTAAACGAGACCGAAGTCTAAACATCATGAACTCATCCCCGCGCTATTCCCGCTGCCTATTCCGCCTCGTTGTGTTCAGTCCGCTCTTCGTGGTGGCAACCCTCCAAGCGATGTCGCCCCGGCAACATCTCCTTACCGGAGTGGTTCAGTCCTTCGATCCGCCGACGCAGACGCTAACCCTCGCTTCCGTCCGTCCGGGCCTGCCGTCCGCCGTGTTAATTCAGGTTAAGCGCACGCGGCTCCGCGAAGATGGTAAGCCCGCGACGCTGCAACAACTGCCTGCGACAGGGCCGGTTCGAATCTACTACAAGACGGAACTTGGGCAGCCCGTCGCCACCGAAGTGTCGTGGCGCTCCGATACGAAGAAGCCCTGAACCATGAATGCCCCGGTCCTCACCACCATTGCGGTCACGGGTTTCACCATCGCGTTTCTGCACGCGGCGATTCCCACGCATTGGCTGCCGTTCGTCCTCGCCGGACGGGTGCAGCGATGGAGCCGGGGCAAAACCCTGCTCGTGACGGCGGTGTGCGGCTCGGGTCACGTGCTCTTCACGGCCGCGCTGGGTGTCCTCGTGGCGTGGCTCGGCATTGCCGTCAGCGATCGGGTCGGCGCGTGGTTTCCGCGCATTGCCGGCGGGACGCTGCTGCTGTTCGGATTGTTCTACGTTTACCGGCAGTTCACCGGGCATGGCCACGGACACAGCCACGTGTTCGGCGGTCACGGACATGGTCATGAGCGCGAGCATGAGGACAGCGATGAGCACCAACACGGGCCGCACGGCGGTCCGCTCGTGGACACTGGACACGGCAAAATCGAATTGAGCGTCTTCGAGACCGGCGTTCCTCCGCGCTTCCGACTGTATTTTACGGACGAGTCCGGCCGCGCCACACCTCCGCCTTCACCCACGAAAATCGCCCTGAGCACCCGGCGACCGGATGGCACGCGGCAGGACTTTTCCTTCCAGACCGCTTCCGACTACCTGGAGTCGCTCGAAGAAATTCCCGAACCCCACCAGTTCACGGTCACGGTCGAACTGCGGCACGGCGGCCACAGTCACGAGCACTTGATCGACTTCATCGAAGATCACGATCACGGTGCACACGATCACGGTGCCCACAGCCATGAGCCTGCCGTCGAACCCAAGCCACCGGCCCCGGCCAAGTCCGATTGGGCCGCGAAGGTGAGCTTGTTCTCGATGCTCACGTTTTCTCCCTGCGAAGGCTTCATCCCCGTCTATGTCTCGGGCGTGCGCTACGGGTGGGGCGGCTTCGCCTTGCTCACGCTGATTCTCTCGGTCGCGACCATCGCCGGCATGGTGACGTTCACCTGGCTCACGCTCATCGGGCTCGAAAAACTGAAGCTGCGCTGGCTGGAACGCTACGAAAGCGGAGTGATGGGCGGCCTGCTCTGCATGCTCGGACTCTTCGTCATCTTCTTCGAGAAATAGGCTCTGGTGCCCACAAAATCATGCCGCTCATAACTTCTTTCACGCTCATCAACCCAACCCTGATGTTTACCGGCAGACCTGCGCGTGCGGGCCGGCTGTTCGTTACCGCATGATTTCCTGAAAATCCCGATCAAGGAGTTCCCTCCCATGAAACGCTCTCTCGTTTTCTTTTTCGTCGCCACGCTAGCCGTGCTGACCACCGGCGGATGCGCCACCACGGCCAGCCGCCCGCGCTCCACCGCCGCGGCTCTTGCCGCCGAACGCGGCGCACCGGCTCCGCTTGTCTCCACCCTGCAACGGGGCGGTCGCCTCTCCCTCGCGGACATCGAACATCTGGCCAGTCTGAAGATCCCCGACAACGTCTCGCTGGCCTACCTGCGCGGCAGTAGGGCGATCTACCAACTTACCACGACGCAGATATCCCAAATGCGCGAGGCCCAGGTGTCGGATCGCGTTATCGACTACCTACTCACGACCCCGAACCAAGTAGCGGTTCGCTCCCGCGGATACTATGGCTATGGCGGAGGAGTGCGGATGCGTGGCCAGAGCAACTTTGGACGTGGCTTCGGCGGCGGAGGCTTCGGCTACGGTGGCGGCTTCGGTGGCCGCGGTTTCGGCTCCTCCCACCGCGGCGGACGGCACTGAGCCGATTTTTCACCGCGCCAAAAACTTCCGTCCCCCATCTCCATGCCAACAGACAATCCAGCCCCGGAGCACGAACACGAGCACGACCACGGCAGCGCCCCGCACTGGTTGCCGCATTGGGTGCAGGAGCGCTGGACTTTGCTGACGGTGGCAGCGGCGGGCCTGTTTCTCGCCGTCGGTTTCTTCGGTGAGAAATTTCTCGGGCTGCCACATGCGGTCGCGGTCGCGCTCTACATTCTAGCTTACGTGGCGGGTGGCTACGACGTCGCCTGCGAAGCGCTGCCCGCGCTCTTCCGCGGCAAACTCGACACCGACCTCCTCATGCTCGCCGCCGCGGCCGGAGCCGCCGCGCTCGGCGAATGGCCCGAGGGCGCGTTTTTGCTTTTCCTTTTCGCACTGGGCCACGCCGGCGAACACTACGCCCTCGACCGCGCCCGCAACGCCGTCGGCGAACTCGGCAAACTCATGCCCCGCACCGCGCATCGGAAGAGCGGCGACCGCATCGAGGAGGTGCCCGTCGAACAGCTCGCCGTAAATGATGTCGTCGTCGTCCGGCCCGGCGACCGCGTGCCCGTCGATGGTGTCATCGTCGCCGGCGAAAGCACCCTCGATCAAAGTGCCGTCACCGGCGAGAGCGTGCCTGTCAGTCGCAAACCCGCCGACGAAGTCTTCGCCGGCACCATCAATCAGGAAAACGGCCTCGACGTGCGCGTCACCAAACTCGCGAGCGACAACACGCTCGCCCGCATCATGAAACTCGTCGCCGAGGCGCAGGAACAACAGAGCCCCACGCAGCAGCTCACCGAGAAATTCACCCGCTGGTTCGTCCCCACCGTCCTCCTGCTCACCGTGCTCATGATTGTCCTCCCGCCGCTGTTCTTCGGCTGGGAGTGGAGCGCCAGTTTTTATCGCGGCATGGTCCTCCTCGTCGCCGCTTCGCCCTGCGCCCTCGCCATCGGCACGCCCGCCGCCGTCCTCGCCGGCATCGCGCAAGCGGCCCGGCGCGGCGTGCTCATCAAGGGCGGCGTTCACCTCGAAAACCTCGGGCGCCTCCGCGTCATCGCCTTCGACAAGACCGGCACCATCACCAGCGGGAAATTCGCCGTCACCCGCATCGTCGCGCTCAACGACGCCAGCGAAGAAAACGTGCTGCGCTTCGCCGCCGCCGTCGAAGCACAGTCCAGCCACCCGCTCGCCGCCGCCATCGTCCAGACCGCGCGCGACCGTAAAATCACGTTCCCCACCGCCGCCTCCATCGAGAACCTCGCCGGCAAAGGCATTCGCGCCCAAGTCGATTCCGCCGAAGTCCTCCTCGGTGCCCTGCGCGCCTTCGCCGACGATCCCGCCGCCGCTCCCGGCAGCTCCCTCGCCGCAACCGTCACCCAACTCGAAGCCGACGGCCAGACAACCGTCATTGTGCGGCAGGCCGGAAAATTCATCGGCGTCATCGCCCTCGCCGACGAACCCCGCGCCTCCTCCGCCGGCATCATGCAGCGGCTAAAAGCCCTCGGCGTGAACCAACTCGTGATGCTCACCGGCGACAACGAAGCCGTGGCCAAACGTGTCGCCGCCACCGTCGGCTTGACCGACGTGCGCGCCGCGCTGCTACCCGAAAACAAACTCACCGCCATCCGTGATCTTGAGCGCGAGCACGGCGCCATCGCGATGGTCGGCGACGGCGTGAACGACGCGCCCGCACTTGCGGCCGCCACCGTCGGAGTCGCGATGGGCGGCGCCGGCACCGCTGTGGCGCTCGAAACGGCCGACGTCGCACTGATGGGCGACGATCTCGGCAAGCTCGCGTTCGCCGTCGGCCTGAGCCGCGCCAGCCGTCGCATCATCCAACAAAACCTCGCCATCGCGCTCGGCGTGATAGCGCTCCTCATCATCGGCACCCTTTCGGGCAAAGTCGTCCTCAGCGCCGCCGTCTTCCTGCATGAAGGCAGCACGGTGCTCGTCGCCGCAAACGCGCTGCGCCTCCTCGCTTGGCGCGAACCGGCCGCCATCTGAACCGTCCGTCTTTTCTACTTTCAGTCCCATGAAAAAAACCATCCGTCAGCTCCTCCTCGCCTCGATCACGCTCGCGGCCTCCGCCGTGGCGTTTGCCGCCAAACCTCTCGCCGGCCCCAAAGGCGGCAAGATCGTCACCACCGCCGCCCCCCATGCCGAATT
>CANIYB010000011.1 GCA_947471105.1 Cytophagaceae bacterium | reverse complement strand
TTAATCATTCAAAAGGAAGTAAATCCAGGCGCTTATCTAGTCGGTAAATTTGCTAAAGCGAATCCGGAATTGTCGGGATATATGTTGAAAAAAATATTGTCAAATCCCCAACCTGCTTTGTTACCCATTTTAGGGAAGGCGGTCAAAACTTGGGATGAGGCACATCAAAAAATGTTTGTCGTTGCTGTAGGTAATTTAAAGGCAAAATGGGCATTGCCTGTGACCTTGTCTACATCACAGAGTTTAAAAACGGAGGTAGTCATTAGTCACATTAAGGCTTTGGGATTACAAGCATTACCCAAAGCTTGGGATTTAGCGGCTGTTGGGAATGTCGATGTCATCGCGCTTGGGGAGGCATTTTCAACCCTTCCTGCCAATACATTTTTTATGAAATATGTAAAGGACTTTGCTAAGTTGGCCCCGAACCAACAAGCATTTCTAATGATTTATGGTTCTTATAGGCATTGGGATGGCATTCGTCCCCAAGTGTGGAAGGCCGTACAATCGAATGGTTTTACAAGAGCGGCTGGTTTTCAAAGTTTAATTCATTGGTCTACTGCACAAGATTTTACATTGATTGCGGATAAATTATCCAACGCCATGTTGGAAAACGAAGTGGCTGCGCTTCAAGCTTGTGTAACGGTTATTCTTAAAAGTAATCCAGAGTTGGGAGCTCAGGTAAATAAGATGGCCCTCAAAGCCAATAAAAAAGAAAATTATGTGCCCTTTGCACAGGATGTAGAAAACTTGAATTGGCTTTATGCGGCAGCAAAATTGAAAAATGAAAATGCCCTGAGAGCCTTTGTTCGAATTAATGGGAAGACGGGTTCGAATGTAACCCAACAAGTTCTTCGTTACCGAAATGCGTTAGCATTGACTGAAAACAAAGAAATCCGCGATCAAATTTATAAGGGATTAGGGAAGTGTAATACACTAAATGCAATGAGAACTTTGCATTTAGGATTAAAGGAGCCTAATTCTAAGTCGACTGCCGCGGACGGACTGGCTACTATATTTTTAGCATCCCCGGATTTCCAGGGTCAAATGACTCGGGAGTGGATGCAGGACGCAATGTCGGCTGTATCAGATGCAGATCAAAAATCAGCCGTTCAGAAGGTATTAGCTAAAGGTGGAATGCCAACTGGTTTTTATACGATGTTTAATGGACAAGATTTACGCGGTTGGAAAGGTTTGGTTGACAATCCAGTGAAAAGGAGAAATATGTCGGCGGATACCTTGGCTAAAAAACAAATGAAGGCGGATGTCATCATGCGTACCGGTTGGTACGCCAAAGACGAGGAATTACATTTTACGGGTCATGGAGAAAACCTATGTTCGGTAAAAGACTATCAGGATTTTGAGATGTATGTGGATTGGAAAATCGAGAAAGATGGCGATGCCGGAATTTATTTAAGAGGATCCCCACAAGTTCAAATTTGGGATTTGGCAAGGACCAGCGTGGGAGCTCAAGTAGGTTCTGGAGGATTATATAACAACATTAAAAATCCTAAAAACCCCTTAAAAGTAGCTGATAACCCGATCGACGAGTGGAATACATTCCGAATTATCATGAAGGGTGAGCGAGTAACGGTTTATTTAAATGGGGAATTGGTGGTAGATCAATCGATTTTAGAAAATTATTGGGATCGTAAAATTCCAATTTTCGTGAAAGATGCGATTGAATTACAAGCCCATGGAAATCATATTACCTACCGTAATATTTATGTTAAGGAATTGGCACCTGAACCTACCTATCAAGTTTCAGACCAAGAAAAATCAGAAGGTTTTGAGACGATGTTTGATGGATCGAGCCTATTTAACTGGATAGGAAACACGATTGATTATGTGCCTGAAAATGGCGAATTGGCAATTTATCCTAAAAGAGGAGGAAAGGGTAATTTATACACGAAAAAGGAATATGGAGATTTTCATATGAAATTCGAGTTCCAATTAACTCCTGGGGCCAATAATGGCTTAGGAATTCGTGCGCCATTGGAAGGTGATGCGGCCTATGTGGCAATGGAATTACAGATTTTGGATAATACGGCGCCGATTTACGCAAAATTACAGCCGTATCAATATCATGGATCTGTTTATGGAATCATTCCTGCTAAGCAAGGATTTTTAAAACCGGTGGGTGAATGGAACCAGGAAGAGGTGATAGCCGTAGGAAATAAAATCAAAGTTATTTTAAATGGTGAGGTAATTTTAGATGGAGATATTGCGGAGGCGACTAAGTCGGGAACGGCTGATCACAAAGAGCATCCAGGATTATTAAACAAAACGGGACATATTGGGTTTTTAGGTCATGGTGACTCGTTGAGATTTAGAAATTTAAGAATTAAAGATATTGTTGAACCCATTTTACCAGCAAAAAAGAAAAAAAAGTCATGAGTATTCAACTAACTGTAAACAAGAAAAAGATGTCTTTGGACATCGATCCTAATACGCCTCTTTTGTGGGCTTTGAGGGACCATATGTCTCTAAAGGGGACTAAATTTGGCTGTGGAATTGCACAATGTGGTGCCTGCACAGTTTGGGTTAATGGAGAAGCTACACGTTCATGTGTGCTACCCATTTCAGCGGTGGCTAATGCCGATATCACGACGATTGAAGGGTTAAGTGATCATGGAGATCATCCGGTCCAAGTGGCTTGGGATGAGTTAGATGTTCCTCAGTGTGGCTATTGCCAAGCAGGACAAATTATGACGGCCGCTTCATTATTGAAAAAGAAGCCAAATCCTTCCAAGACAGAAATTGTCGATGGAATGTCTGGAAATATATGCCGTTGCGGTACTTATCACCGTATTCAAGAAGCTGTGAAATTAGCTTCTGAAATAGCCTCAAAGAAAAAGACTAAATCAACTGTTAAAAAATCAGCCTAATCATGAAAAGCACAAGAAGATCTTTTATACAGAAAACGGCTTTATTTAGTGGAGCCTTTTGCCTAGGTTTTGATTGGTTTCAAGCAAATGGCAAAGAAGTTTCTATGGTACAAACGACCATGGAATCAGGACGGTTTAATGCTTTTTTAGCTATTGACCCAAGCGGTAAAATAATTTTATATTCGCCAAATCCAGAAATTGGACAAGGAATTAAGACCGCCTTCCCTGTGGTTGTGGCCGAGGAACTAGATGTGGATTGGAAGGATGTGGAAGTTCGCCAGGCCAATTTAGATACTCAAAATTTTGAGCGTCAATTAACCGGAGGGAGTGGTGCGTTAAAGCATTCATGGGAGCGTTTGCGCAAGGCGGGTGCTACGGCTAGAAAAATGTTCATTCAGGCAGCCGCACAAACATGGAATGTGGATGCCAGTACTTGTAAAACCTCAAAAGGATTTGTTTTAGGGCCTAAAGGCCAGAAAGCAAGTTATGGTTCTTTAGTTGCCGTTGCTTCTAAATTACCAGTGCCGACGGAAGTGACTTACAAGAATAGAAAGGATTATCAGATTATAGGAAAGCGTACGAAGGGAGTTGACAATAAAAATGTAGTTACTGGAAAGCCAGTTTTTGGCTTGGATATTGATAAGCCAGGAATGCTGATTGCTCAAATTATTCGACCTCCTTTTGGGGCCACATTGAAATCTTTTGAAGCGGCTGATGCCCTTAAAATGCCAGGGATTGTAGACGTGGTATCGTTCAAAAATAAAGTTGCTATTGTAGGAAAGAGCACATGGGAAGTGATGAAAGCGAGGGGTACTGTGTCATGTAAATACAACTCAGGCGATTTCGAAAGTGATTCAACACATAAGAAATGGTTTGATGAAGGAATGGTGACTGATAAGGCTACGGTTCAACGAAAAGATGGAGATTTTGCAGCGGCTCTTGCCCGTTCAGCTAAGGTAGTGGAAGCTACCTATGAATGTCCTTTTATTTCTCATAGCCCGATGGAGCCGATGAACTTCTTTGCAGATGTTCGCGCTGACGGAACGGTTTTACTAGCCGGTCCTACGCAAGTTCCTCAATCCGCACAAAAAGCAGTAGCTTCTTTATTGAAGATCGATGAGAAAAAAGTTGAGGTAGAGCTGTCCAAAATGGGTGGTGGTTTTGGTCGTAGATTAAACAATGATTATGCATTGGATGCGGCTGAATTGTCGAGCATTATCAAAAAGCCTGTCAAAGTTATGTGGACCCGTGAGGATGATATGGGGGGTGGAATTTACCGTCCAGCCGCTAGGTATCATTTCAAAGCCGGTTTGGATGCTTCAGGGAATATGATTGCTTTCTATTTACGTGGAGTAGGTATTAATGCCGGTAACTCGACTAGACAAGATAATTTCCCTGTGGGGGCTATTGAAAATGTGTTAGTGGAGTCCGTAAATCAAGTGTCTGCCGTGACTACAGGACCATGGCGCGCTCCGATTACCAACTTTTTAGGCTATGCTGAACAAGCATTTTTAGACGAAGTGGCTGAGGCAGGTGGGAAAGATCCTGTGCAAATGCGTTTGGATTGGTTGGCCCGTGCTAAATCAAATCCAGTCGGTAAAATCACGTATGAGCCGGATCGTTTTATCGAGGTAATTAAGCAAGCTGCGGAAAAGTCAAATTGGAAGAAAAAACCAGGCGTGCATCAAGGATTTAGTGTTTATTTCTCTCATTTGTCTTATGTAGCTCAAGTAGCTGATGCACAAATAGTGGATGGTAAAGCTAAAATTACGCATGTAACTGCGGTGACTGATTGCGGGGAAGTAGTTAATTTAAGTGGTGCAGAAAACCAAATTAAAGGAGCTATCATCGACGGAATGGGTCATGCCATGTTTGCTAAGTTGAGATTTAATGATGGTGTTGCTTCGCCAACCAATTTCAATGGATATCGATTAATTAAAGGAAATGAGATCCCGACGATTAATGCATATTTTGTTGACAATGGGATTGAGCCGACAGGTTTAGGGGAGCCAGCTTTGCCGCCAACGGGTGGATCTATCGCGAATGCACTTTATGCAGCGACGAAGAAGCGACTTTACAAGCAGCCCTTTGAAGTATAGATTTTAATTGAATAATTTCAGAGGCGCTGAGTAAGCGCCTCTCTTTTTTTTGCCTACATCTAATTCACAACGGGAAAGGCCACTACTCTTAGTCGGGTAAAGCCAAAAGGAATTAGGTGTATCGTTTCTGATTCTTTGTTTACGCTTCCTTCATACACCCCTGTTCGCGTGGTGATCGGTTGATGCGCCACCCCATCTTGGGTTTTCCAATCTGGAATTTTTTTACCTAAAGTCGTTATTTCAAATGGGCTACTCATTGAATTCCATTTGAAATCTTTTGGAAAGGGAACAGTTTGAAAACTGGTATTGGGGATGGGATTTGTGATGGTGGTTTTTAGGAGTCCAAAATTCCAATCACTTTTGGGCATGATTTCTAAATATTCACCTTCTTGTGGATGAATTTGTTTTGTCACTTCCTCTTTGATTTTTAGGGCATAAATCAACGCTCCTTTTTCGATGGATCTTGAGTTTTTCGCCCAGTTTTTAGTTGTGATTTCGTTTGGAAAAAATAGGTCAACTTGATCATTTTTGTTCCATGTTCGTTTGATTCGAACGATCAGGCCACCTTTTTCTCTTTTTATTTCTTTCCCGTTGACATGTATGATTGCCTCTTTACACCAAATAGGCACTCTAAATTCTATCGGAAAATCGGAGGGTTTAGAAGGTTGGACGATAAATTTAATTTGATCTTCAAATGGATATTGTGTTTGCTCGTCGATCGTCAATTCCACTCCATTAGGCAATTTAGTTTCTAGTTTATTGGGGCCATAGACAAGTGCCGCTACACCACCATCTGTGGTTGCGTACCAAAGGTGAGAAATGTATTTGGGCCAACCTTGATGCATGTTAGCGGTGCAACACGTATATCCGGCAAAGGGACCATACACATTATTCATTTTTCTGGAGAAGGGGAGGGAGAAATTATAAATTCCTTTTTTGACTTCTACTTGGTTTGCGATTCCAAAATACTGTCGGTGATAAAAATCTTCAGTAGTTTGCGCAGGAAGTGCATTAAACGTCATTCTTTCTAAGGCATCCATGTAATGTGTTTCGCCCGAAATACTGATGATTTGTTCCAATGAGTACATTGCTTCTACCGTTGCACATAACTCGGTTCCCTGCACGGGATCATTTCCATGGATGTCTTCATCGCCCGAAAACATGCCATGAGGCAAACCGTGTAGAGTCATTAAATCTTTAAAACCTGTTCGCAAAGAATTCAAAAAATAAGGGTCGTTTTTAATTTGATATTGAATGGCAGGCATTTTTAATCCCATGCCTACGTTGACAGCATGTCTTTCCATCCACTTTTCACCCGTTTGATTGTAGGCTGCGGCAATGGCCCAATCTCTTTTTCCAAGCATATCAGTCCATTGAAATGATTGGCTGTAGATCAAATCACCCAGGGCAATCAAGTTGGGATCTTTGGTGATATTATAAAGCCAATAAACAATCATTAAATTATCTCCCCCTCTTGCTTTGGCCCATTCGGTCCATTTTTCAAGTGGGTTTTCTTTTAAGTTTTTTAATTGGTATGCAAAATATTTTTGCATAAATGGGATCACTCTGGGGTCATTCGTCGCTTGGTAATATTGTTGGAGTACTTTCAGCATGACCATCCTTGGCCACCAGTCGGCACCTTGAGAACCTAATTCAACTGGCTTGCCCGTTTCCGTTTCATATTTTGAATAAGGCCCAAAAAACCCTGATGGCCTTTGAGTATTTAAAGTCCATTGGACATATTTGTTGACTTTTTGAATGAGGACGGGGTCCTTAGTGATATAAGCTAAAGGCAATGCTCCATCGAGCCAATAGGGAGTTTCTTCCCAATCGTCACCTTTGCCACCCAGCCAACCGTTATCTATTTGTATTTTTTTGTGAAACTCATCTAGATGCCCAGTAGATCCATTTTTCAATATGTCACTTTGCTGTTTAAGCCAATTTGTTGGTGTTATTTGGCCTAAGGGAATTTCAGCATATTTAAATTGCAATGATTGACTTTGAATATTAAAAATGAAGGTCAACAGGATGCTTCCTATTAGGTAAATATTTTTCATGTTTTTATAGGTTTAGTTGGGATAAATGTAAGTAAAATTTACAATGTTTGAAATCGTTCATGATTAGTTGGCCGTGCCAACTTAATATATTGGGTATTATTACTTAATTTTAAGCTCTATTTATCCAAGATATTATTTATGGTTATTTTGACAACCACATATAATTGTGAGTTTTTCATTGAAAAGTGTATTCAATCTTTATTGGATCAGTCTTTCAAAGATTTTGTCTGTTACATCACCGATGATATGTCTACGGATAGAACCGTGGAAATGGCTAGGTCGATCATTAAGGATGATCCAAGATTTATTATCATGGAGAATAAGGCCAAAATGTTTCAGCCTGGAAATTATGATCAAGTCATTCGAAATAATGACAAAATTTCAGATAACGAAGTATGTGTAGAATTGGATGGGGATGATTGGTTTTCTGATCGGGAGGTACTTCAACGCATTGCGAATGTGTACCAGAATAATTTCATTTGGTTGGCCAATGGTAGTTTTCAATATCAAGATGGCCGATCGGGTTTTGCCCAAAAGCCCAGTATATGGAAATCGATCAGAAAGCAGGATTTCACATTGACACATATCAGAACTTGGCGTGCTTTTTTATGGCGCAAGATTTTGTTGGATGATCTGAAGGACGCCAATGGTCAATATTATGATGTTGCCGGTGATTTGGCCTTTATGTTTCCGATGTATGAAATGGCTGGCTTATTGCATTATCGTTTTTTGAAGGAAATCAACTACGTTTACAATGAGTCAAACCCATTAAATGATCATAAAGTGCACATGGAAAAAGTGAACCGATTGGTTAAAGAAATTCGATCAAAAAAACCATATAAAATGCTTTGGTTACGCTAATGGATACCAAGACTCCATTTTTCAGTATTTGTATTCCTACTTATGAGATGAAAGGCTTAGGCGCATCTTATTTGAAAAGTACATTTAAAAATCTGGCCATTCAGTCATTCAAAGATTTTGAAGTAGTTATTTCAGATCATTCTGTCGATGATGCTATAAAGGATGTGTGTGTAGCTTTCGAAAAATCTTTTGCTATACATTACCTTAAAAACACCTCAAATCGGGGCAGCTCTTCGGCTAACATCAATCATGCCATTAAATCTGCCCGTGGACTTTGGATTAAAGTGTTATTTCAAGATGATTATTTGTTGGGCTCAAATGCCTTGGAAATTATTCATAATAAAATTAGTAGTGGTGAAGGAGAATGGCTTGTTAGCGCTTGCCAACATACCAATGACGGAGAACTTTTGTTTGATTCGCATTTTCCAAGCTACCATACGGATATTCATTTAGGTATAAATACGATTGGAGCCCCATCGAATATTGCTTTTAAAAATAAAGGATCTATTTTTTTTGATCGTAATTTAATTTGGTTAATGGATTGTGAGTTCTATAAGCGACTTGAATTGACGTTAGGGCTTCCTTTGATTCTAGATGAGCTTTGTGTCGTTAATCGAGTGGGTGCTCATCAAGTAACGAATACTTTGATTTATGATGATTTAGTACGAAATGAGCTTAGATATGTTAAAAATAAATATAAAATCTTCGATTTTTTAAGCTCAATCCATTTACGTGATCTGTTTTTAATTAGCTTTATGGACGTAATTACTCGATATTTAATGTTTGTAAAAGATCGACTTAGGAAATTATTATAGCGGACTTCTTTAACATTCATAATTTTACCACCTTAGTTCTAAAATCGTTGACCATGAAACATATACATAGAATTTGTTTAATCGGATTGTTTTTTTGTACGAGTGAAATTCTGGCGCAAACCGTGGAATCATCTACAATCGCTTCTGGTGGTTCAACCACCGTGATTAATGGCAAATATTATTCACATGTGATAGGCCAGTCAAGTGTTGTGGCTGGTACTGCTACAAAATCAGGAGTTACCATGCGCCAGGGCTTTAAGCAGCCTAATTTATTGGCGAGAACGATTCAGCATTCAGGTTTGAAAATTCAGGTTGCGGAAGAAAATCCAATGACCTACACCGTTTTCCCCAATCCCTTTTCAGATAAAATAAAAATTAAGTTTTCAGAGATCAGTAAATCGCCCACTTTTATTGCCATCTACAATATTTCTGGCCAATCCATTTGGGAAAAAATGTATCCTGAAAAAATTGATGAAGTTAATTTGACTGATTTTGAAAACGTTCGTGTTGGAAAATACATTTTACATATTGTTTACAAAGGAAAACCTTTTGTAGCGAGTATCGTAAAAGAATAAATTACATGCGAATGATTTGGCCATCCTCCATTTCGATGATTCGAGTGGTTCTTGCGGCAAATTCGTTATCGTGAGTGACGATTAAGAGCGTTTGTTTGAATTCTTGCGCTAGTTCTTGGAAAATATCAAAGACAATTTCCGAGTTTTTCTTATCCAAATTTCCAGTGGGTTCATCCCCCATAATTAATAATGGGTCATTGATTAACGCCCTTGCAATCGCAACGCGTTGTTTTTGACCTCCGGATAATTGGTTAGGCATTTTTAAGGCTTCATTTTCGATGCCTAATATTTTCAATTTTTCATAGGCTCTATGCTCGATTTCCTTTTCGGAATATAAGCCAAGTTTCAATCCGGGTAACATCACATTTTTCAATACTGAAAACTCATTCAAGAGGTAATGAAATTGAAAGACAAAACCGATTTTTTCGTTTCGTACTCGGGCTAAAATTTTTTCTGATTTTCCTTTCATGGAAACGCCGTCAATGACAATATCGCCTTCATAATCCGTATCCATCGTAGATAAGATATATAGCAGTGTCGACTTTCCACATCCTGATTTACCAATGATGGAAACAAACTCACTTTCATAGA
The DNA here is from genome assembly GCA_947471105.1 of Cytophagaceae bacterium. Classification (GTDB taxonomy): domain Bacteria; phylum Bacteroidota; class Bacteroidia; order Cytophagales; family Spirosomataceae; genus Aquirufa. The sequence goes on along the minus strand of CANIYB010000011.1, from coordinate 8,164 downwards.
GTGAAAAGTTGATGTTATTGAGGATTTTGATCGTCACTGGATCATGAAAATACTTCGTGACATGTAAAGACTCCAATACCTTTTTTTGATTTTTATTTTCCACGAATAATGATGACTGGGTCTATGCTGCTAGCTTTTCTTGCTGGAAAATACCCGGCAAAATAGGTAGTGATGATTGAAAATATCCCTCCTATGATGTAAAAATTGGGATTGTAATTAATGGGGTAGGTCTTCACCGTTGGTAAAGAATCCGTATTAAATGGAATTTGGTCAATTAAACTAGAAAGTCCCAAACCTCCTAGCAAACCCATGGCTCCTCCAAAAAAACCGATACTTAATGCGATGGAAATAAATATTTTATTGACATCTCCTCCTGAAAATCCAACCGCTTTTAAAATGGCAATCGAATCCATTTTCTCATAAATCATCATGTTGAGGATATTGTAGATACCGAAACCTGCGACAATTAATAAGGTAATTCCCACGGCATAGGAGATTAAACTCCGAACCGAACTTCCTGTTTCAAATTGAGAATTCGCTGTCTGAATATCGATCGCATCCACTTCGTAAAATGACTCAAACTCTTTTGCGGCGGCTGGGGCACCCAAAATATCTTTTAATTTGATTTGAATATCGGTTATGTAATTTGCCGATGCACCCAATAATTTCTGCGTCGTTTTTATGGAGGCATAACTTTGAACTTTGTCGATATCCTGTAGTCCCGACTGGAAGAAGCCAACCACCTTTAAACTTAAGCGCTCACCCTTGCTTGTCGTTACTTGGACTACATCGCCGATAGTCACCATCATTTTTTCGGCCAAACCTTTTCCCAAAATAACGCTATTGGGTATATTTTTTAAATCTAAAAAATTTCCGGCTGTCACATAATCATTGAATTTGAATAACCTGTTTTCTTCTAGTGGTTCAATTCCATTAATGACTCCTGTTAAATCGATGGATCCCACATTATAAAAAACTTGAGCTGTTATTTTAGGAGCCACGCCTAACACGCGAGCATCTTTTTGTAAGGTGGATATAATGGCCCCACTGTTGGAAATGTCTAAACGCTCATTTTTAGGCTTTACGGAGCGAATGAAATTATGGCCTTTCGTGTTTTTATAATAGACGTCAGCTGGTTGGTTTTTTGAAATACTTAACTCCTTAAATAATCGAACATGAGCAGTCCTATTTAAAATTAGACCATCTAAGAGATCATTTAGGCCCGTCATAAAACTTAATAAGGTGACAAACATGGTGATACTAAAAGTAACCCCAATAGCCGCGACTAACGTTTGTTTCCATCGAGCTAACAAAAGCGAAATGGCGATCTGAAAAATGAGTTTATTTTTCATTATTTAGGCTTGATAATTTCATCCGTCACGGATAAGCCAGACAGTATTTCTATTTTTTGAAAATCTTTTAAGCCTGTTTTAACGATTTTTTTATCTCCATTAACTAAGGTGGCTATGGAATCTGCCAACAAATAATTTCGGGGAATTAATAATCCTTTTTCTTTTGTACGTAATATGATATTTGCTTCAAACGTCATTCTTGGGTACAATTTACCAGGTGCTTTGACGAATTTGGCTTCTACCAAAAATGTTTTGCTTCGCTCATTCATGATGGGCGATATTTTGGTAATTTTTGCCTCAAAAACCTCATTTTTATAGCTATCTAACGTGATGACCACGGGCATTTCTTGGTTTATTTTAAATATGTCATTCTCATCTACCTGCAATTCCAGAATATAAGCGTTGGGATTTCCAATGATCGCAATAGGTGTTTGCGGGCCTACAATCTCTCCTTTATTTTTCAATATAGAGAAAACAACACCAGATGTTTTACTCTTCAGCGTATAATCTTGCTGCAGGGAATTAGAAAATTCTAGATTTTTTTTCGACTGTGCAGCACTGAAATCAATTTGCCTTTTTAAATCTTTGTATTTCTGAATAGCAGATAAATAGTTGCTTCTCGAGTTCTCAAAGTTTAATTCCTTTTGCTCCAAATCGATACGTGTTCCAATCTGCTGTCCCCACAAGGATTTTTGTCTTGCATAAAGGCTAGAATCCAAATGAAATTTACTCTTTGATACCTCTATAAAATTCTTAGCGTCGATCAACTTCCCTCTATTTTCACCCGCATCCGCAAATTTTGCGGCCAAGGTTGCATTTTCTGTATTTATCTTTTGAGCCTGATTGGAGATACTCATGAGCGCAGTCCCCACCTGTACAGAATCACCTTCCTTGACAAATATTTGGTCAATGACCCCATTGACCGTTACAAAGGCTTGATATTGATCTAGGCTTTTTAATGAGCCAGATGCATAAATAGATTCAGTGATTTTCCCTTCTGTAGGAAAGGTAGATTCTTGCTTTTTGCTGCAAGAAATCGCACATATCAGTAGACCAATTAAAAGGATATTTTTCATGAAGCTAAAATTAATGATAATCTCCATAAATAAAAATGATTAAATGGCGAGACTTGAAAACTTATTCATTCGTTGTTTGTTGTTTTAAATTTGCCTTTGCAAATTTCTTAATCTCATATTTTACCTCATCCGTTTCGCTATTTTCAATTACATTTGTTTTCGAAAAATTAGAAAAATGAATATATCGTACTTTGATACCTATGACGAATTAAGTCAAAAAGCTGCTGACATAATTGCTAACGACCTCAAGGTTAAAAAGGACTTATTTTTTTGTGCAGCTACGGGTGGGTCGCCAACGGGCATGTATGCTCAAATGGGCAAAGTGAAAAAGTCTGAGCCATCCTTATTTGATCAAATGCAAGTAATGAAAATGGATGAATGGGGAATTATACCTTCTAGCCATCCTGATTCTTGTGAGTCTTATTTACAAAAACATTTGTTGGCCCCTTTGTCCATCCCCCAAGACCGATATTTAACCTTTGATCCAAACGTGTCGAATCTTCCAGCTGAATGTGCACGCGTCGAGCAAGAAATGGAGGCCATCGGTTCCATCGACATTTGTATTTTAGGATTAGGTAAAAATGGGCATATCGCATTTAATGAACCGGCCGATTATTTACAACGAGGATTCCATAAGGCTGTTTTAGCGCCGACTACCACCCAACATGACCCCACGTTAAATGAGGGAAAAGAGCCTGCTTTCGGACTTTGCTTGGGTATGTCAGGGATCATGCAGTCCAAAAGAATTATTTTTTTAGTCACAGGCAAAGGCAAACAAGAGGCGATCAAAATGATTTTGGAAAGAAAAATAACCACTCAGTGGCCGGCCTCATTCCTTTGGATGCATGGAAATGTGGACTGCCTGATTGATCGTAATAGTCTGTAATTCGAAATAGTATATTTGAATTAATGCGCCTTTAAGCTTTCCTTGACTAATTGCACATGATCTGTTTGAATCAAATCAATTTTCAATTCCTTCGCTCTTGCATAATTGGTCGTTTGATCAAAAGGTCCTAAAAGATCTGAAAATATCCGAATCCCTTTTGAATGAATTGCGTCAACTAATTCTTTATTGAGCGCTGGCCAAGATACATCAAACGCATAAGGTTGTAAATTTTGAACCTTCGCAGCTATTTCTTCTTTGCTTTTTAAGGCAGGCAATAATTTAGCTTGTGGATAAACTTGTTTCAACGACATTAGAAATGAATCGTTTCCATAAAAGACACTTTGTTCGGCAAGCTTGTATTTCTTTAAAAGATCAATCAGTGGTTGGGCCGCCACTTGCTTGCAATCCACATAGATGAATGTTTTCTGTGCATGCTTTTTATTCCATTTGAAGATCAATTTGGCTGTTTCCTCTAAGGTGGGTATTTGCTCTTTGGCAAATTCCTCTCCATACCCTTTGCCAGCCGAAAGTTTTTTAATTTCCTTTAAAGTGAGATTTTTAATGGGACCTTGACCGGAAGTCGTTCGATCTAAATTTCCATCATGTAAAATTACCAGGGCTCCGTCCGATGAGGTTCTGACATCTATTTCAATCAATTCAACACCCATGGCTAATACGTTACGAAAAGTAGCCAATGTATTTTCCGGGGCAGCCAAAGAATTACCTCGGTGTGCAGAAATTGTAAGGATGGGCTCTATGGAATTTTGGGCTGAAACTTCGCCCAAAACCATAGAAAAAATGAGTAAAAAAATGCAAAAGGATGTTTTAAACATCCGCTTAAAGATTGGATTTTTTACGTTCGCTGATAATGTATTCAGAGGTACGTAAGGATAAAGCCAAAATGGTCCAAGTGGCATTTTTGTCTCCTTGGGATACGAAAGGAGATGCATCTGCTAAGAATAAGTTCTTGACATCATGCGCTTGGCAATTGGAATTAACGACCGAACTTCTCGGATCATTTCCCATTCGAGCGGTACCCACTTCATGAATAATTCTGCCTGGATCTTCTAGGCCATAGTTTTTGTCTGCCCCTGGTTTTGGACCTAGTGGTTGGCCTCCTAATTCATGAATGATTTGCTCAAAAGTCTCATGCATGTGCTTGGCTTGCTTGATTTCATAATCACTCCATTTGTAGTGAAAACGCAAAACAGGTATACCGTATTTATCCACCGTATTTGGATCAATTTCACAGTAATTATCTTCACGAGGGACAGGTTCGCCACGGCCCGCAAAACTAATGTATGAACCATAGAAACGTCTAAAATCTTCTTTTAAAGTAGCTCCATATCCACCCGCAGCCATTTCTATTCCTTCACGTGATCTCGCATATTTACCGTTGATCCCTTCGATTCCCCAGCCAAAACCGTAGGTCGGCATGCCCATTCCTCCTCCATATTCGATGTGATATCCACGAGGAAAATCTAATTTTTTGTTATCCAACCACCAGGGAGTGTACACGTGCAATCCACTGACTCCGTCTTCATTATACGTTTTTCGATCAAATAAACTTGGGATAATAGCAGACCTAGAGGCCCCCGTGGAATCGTTGATGTATTTACCAACCACCCCACTCGAATTAGCGATTCCTTCTGGAAAACGTGAACTTTTTGAGTTTAATAATAAACGTGCTGTTTCCCCAGAACTTGCTGCTAGGATGACAATTTTACCTCGAACCGAATATTCGCCCATGGTTCCCGTATGTACATACGAAACGCCGGTGGCTAAACCCGTTGCTTGGTCTGTCATAACCTCTCTTGCCATCGCAAAAGGCAATAATGTCAGATTTCCTGTGGCTAAAGCGGGTTTAACATGAACAGATGACGATGAATAATCGGCATATGCCTGGCAGGCGCGTCCACATTGTCCACAATAAAAACAGGATCCCCTTTCGGAGTTAATGGGTTTTGTTAAGATGGACTTCCGAGAAGGTATCGTGGGAATTCCTAAGGCTTTATTAGCTTTTAGCAACATTAATTCGTGCAACCTAGGCTTAGGAGGAGGTAAGAAAATTCCATCTGGTTCATTTCTAAGACCTTCCACACTACCAAAAATCCCTACTTCTCGATCTACTCGGTCATAAAATGGCTTTATATCATCATAGCCTATTGGCCAGTCGTCACCTAAACCATCAATACTTTTTCTTTTAAAATCATCTGGACCAAAACGCAAAGAGATTCTACCCCAATGGTTCGTTCTTCCCCCAACCATTCGAGACCTAAACCAGTCGAATTTGGTACCATTTTTACGCGTATAGGGCTCACCGTCAATTTCCCAACCGCCATAAGCCGCATCAAAATCACCAAAGGCACGTACGGTATTAGCCCCTCTTCGTGGGGATTCGTATGGCCATTTCAACTGAGTTATATTTTTGGGATCGGCGGGATCATAGGGTTGACCAGCTTCTAATAAACAAACTTTTGCTCCCGCTTTCGCTAAGGTATATGCGGCCATTCCACCACCAGCTCCTGAACCTACAATCACTACGTCGAATACCGTTTGTTGGGATTTTATGTAAATACTATCGTTAATCATGTTATTGTTTAGAGATTTTGTATTGAATTCAAAACTAAAAATTTATTGCTTGATTTAAAAATTTTCCTAAACATAGTCAGCCGGTAGGTATAAATATATACTCGAAAATGAATTATTTTTACATTTTATGCCAAAAAAAATTATTTCATAACAAATAAAAATAGTTTTTATAAATAAAATTTATAATTATTGTGACATTAAAAATCATATAGATACAAAATTTATGAAAATTTACTTTACTAAACACGTGGTTAGGGTATTGTTTTTAAGTGTGTTAAGCATAGGTTTGTTTGCTCAATCACTTATTGCTCAAACAGTTACGGGTAAAATCACTTCTAAGCAAGATGGTTTTGGAATACCTGGAGCTAATATCACCCTGAAAGGAACGAATAAGGGAACAAGTTCAAATGAAAATGGGACTTATTCGATCGATGCTGCAGGAAACAATTCAATTTTGATTGTTTCTTTTGTAGGGTTTGAAACGCAAGAAATTCGCGTTGGAAATCGCAAAATAGTTGACATTACCTTAGAACCAAGTACTTCCATGTTGAATGAGGTGGTTGTAACTGCATTAGGTATTAAGCGGGAGGAAAAATCGCTTGGTTATTCTGTTGCAAAGGTGGATGGAAAAGAAATGAATCGTGTCGCGCAGGAGAATGTGCTGAATGCCTTGTCGGGTAAAATGGCAGGTGTAAGTGTAAGTTCTACGGGTGGAACGGGCTCTTCGGTTAGTATTGTGATTAGGGGTGCTAAATCCTTGAGCAGTGATAATCAACCTCTTTTTGTTATCGACGGGGTGCCAATTGCCAACACATTAAACAATATAAGCCAAGTTGGAAATGACAACCGTGCTGATTTTGGTAATTCAATATCAGGTTTAAATCCTGATGATATTGAAAATGTTTCGGTACTTAAAGGGCCAAGTGCGGCTGCACTTTATGGTTCTAGAGCTGGAAATGGGGTTGTTTTGATTACAACAAAATCGGGAGCTAAATCTAAAAAGATGACGGTTACCGTTACTTCTAATACCGTATTTGATAATCCATATAAATTTTTAAAATGGCAAACTCAATTTGGTCCAGGCCAATTTTCCGCCATACCAGTGTCTATTACAAATAATCCATTGTCCAATGCTTTTGGAAAGTTAATCCAAGAAGAGATTGGGGCAACTTATGGAGCTGAGTTGGATAAAGGTTACAGTGAAGTACAATGGAACAGTCCTTTAGATGCAAATGGAAAGAAAGTGGCGACACCTTTAATCTCGTACAAGGATAATGTTAAGAATTTTGTTCAGACTGGTATAACGACAAGCAATGGTGTTTCCATTGCGAATAGTTCAGATACATTTTCGTACCGATTGTCTTATTCAAACATGCAAAATAGAGGAATTATTCCTAATTCAGACTTGTTTAGAAACACGCTTAATTTGAATACTTCATTGAAGATTAATAAAAAATTAACGCTAAGTAATAATCTCGATATAAGTAGGTCTTCGTCTAACAATAGGCCAGCGACAAACCGAGGAACTAATCCACTCGAGTGGGCATATAACGTTTCTCCCCATGTAAACATTTTGGATTTAAAAGATTATTGGATGCCGGGTCAGGCGGGACTTCAACAACGTACACCTTACAATACCGTTTATAATAATCCATATTTCTTAGCCTATGAGGTAAATAATGGATTTGTGCGTGATCGTGTTTTTGGAAATGTGCGTTTAGATTATCAAATCAGTCCTGAGTTTAGTTTAATGGGTCGTTACTCGCTTGATTTGTATAATGAGCAGCGTGAAATGAAAATTGCCAATAGCTACACAAATGATCCGAGGGGTGCCTATGGAAATATTAATTTAGGCAATTTTGAAAGCAATGCTGATTTTTTAGCGACCTACAAAAAAGACTTGAAAGATTTCAGTATATCGCTCTCTGTGGGTGGTAATGCACGTTATCAAAGAGGTTCCAATTTAACCAATGCATCCAAAAGTGGAACGGGATTAATTGTTCCAGGCGCTTTTAATGTACAGAATATTGCACCGGCCAATTTAGACTATTCAAGTTCTTGGTTTCAAAGAGGAATTTATTCTGGGTACGGGTTAGCCAATATTGGTTTTAAAGATATGATTTATTTGGATTTGACAGCTCGAAATGATTGGTCAAGTACCTTGCCTGAGGCTAATCGGTCTTATTTTTATCCCTCTGCTTCCTTGAGCGTTTTATTGAATGAAATGTTTACGATGCCAAGTCAAGTCAATATGGTTA
>CANIYB010000010.1 GCA_947471105.1 Cytophagaceae bacterium | reverse complement strand
TATCCAAAATATTTTTATTTTGAAAAACTAAAGATAAAGACTTCGTAAAATTATCAATCAGCTTGGATCTAAATTGTCTTTGAGATTCAGGTGCACTTTTATGCCGACCAAAAAAAGCGATTAATTGATGGCCATTAACATATCCTTGGTCATAATTTAATAATAAGAAGTCTAACAGCTTTTGCTCATTTTCTCCCAAAACATTTTTTAAATTTCTTTTTATTCGATTTCTCTTAATGTTGCCAGTAACGTAAATTAAAAACATGAAGACCAAAATACCTATGCATAACATGATCACTTTAAAAAATTCCATATACCAGGGTTCGGCTGTTAACTTGCCTAAATATTCTGAATCTGCTAAAACATCATTGAGGGAAATAGTATATTGAACAGCTTTTTTGGTTGCTAAATTTTTGGAAGAAAAATTTGATGACCAGACTAATAAGTCTTTCCCCTTAAAATGTATTTCATACTCACTAAAGCTTTCATTATTGGCAGAAACTGGCAATCTGCTTGAATTACGCCAATGATAGGTTTTGAAATTATCTAAAAGATCGATGATGATCATCGTATCGTAGCGATACACCTGTATCGATTTATCGATCAAAATAAAATACCTTCCGTTGAATAAGAAATTCCGATAGAGATCTTTTTCCATGTATTTCTTTACCTCTTCTAAATGTATTTCACCTATTTTTTTAAAATTATGTTCCTTGAATCTGTATTCATAGATGTTCCAATCAAACATTGCACTTTCATACAGTTTAGAATCATTCACTTTCAGATTTGCCATAGTGAGGAAAACATCTCTTGAAGGCAGATAGGCTGAAATTCCATCATTAATTGCCAAAGGCACATCCCCCTTAACTCCTATACTCGCCCATTCTTTATTTATTGGGTCGTATTTAGTTAAGACATTCGTTGATTGCCAAAACCCATACCCCCCAAAGGAATACAATACCCCATTTCGAAGAAATTTATTCGCTTGACAATTTGCACCACGAAAAAAAGTTTGATCGATGCGTCTTAAAACCCAATTTTTGCGATCTAATTGATATACTTGTCCCGTGCAACTAACTAATATATAAGATAAACTGGAACCTGGAATTGGAATTTCCTGGTAGTTCCTAATGCCTGAAATCAGATCATGACTTTTAATATCTTGAAAAGTAAGGTCGGCTACTTTAATCCATTGGGCCCCAAATTGATTTTCAAATAATTCTTTCGTTTCAAAATTAATCTGGTAAAAATTTCCCGTGATCGGGTGTATCCATTTAGCTACCTGAGCAGATACGGGTCCAGCAAACGAAAGAAAAAGGATGAAAAAAAATAATTGGAAATACCTCATAGGAATTTAATTCTATCCAAAAATGCAATTTTTTTATATAAAATTTAAATAATTCTTATCGTATGAAAGAGAAATCTTGACATAATTTAAACGAAAATGGCTAATTTTGACTTATAAATCTAAGCTTAAAACAATAAGCTACCCATTGAAATAATTAAATTATGACCTTACACCGCGAAGGAAGGACTTTATTAATCACATCACTCATCATTGTCCTTGGCATCAATGCGTTTTTTGCCTATCTTTTTCCAGACCGAGAATACCTAAGGGAATTCATTGTTGTCATTACTTCTCTATTTTATTTAATCATTTTACAATTTTTCAGAGTACCAAAACGTCATACTGAAATAAATTCGCAACATATTATTGCCCCAGCGGATGGAAAGGTAGTTGTGATCGAAGAAACCGTAGAATCTGAATATTTCAAAGGTACGCGTAGACAGATTTCGATCTTTATGTCGCCCTTAAATGTGCACATTAATTTCAATCCGATTTCGGGCATTGTTTCCTATTTCAAATACCATCCAGGGAAATTCCTCGTGGCATGGCATCCAAAATCAAGCACCGAAAATGAGCGCACGACCTATGTGGTCAAACATGAAAATGGAACTGAAATATTATTTCGACAAATAGCCGGTGCACTGGCCAAAAGGATTTGTTGGTACGCCAAAGAGAACGACTCAGTCACCCAAGGTTCTGAATTTGGGTTTATCAAATTTGGAAGTAGAATTGATATTTTCTTGCCCCTAGATGCCGAAATCTGTGTCAATTTGGGTGATAAGCCTGTCGGTGGAGAAACGGTTATCGCAAAACTTCGTTAATTCCAGGTCCCCCAATTTTCCTCAATTATACCCATGATTTTCTCAAGGCCTATTTGATCTTCCTTCGAAAAATCATTTAAAGAATCTGAATCAACGTCAAGAACTAAAATCACTCGATTCTCATGAAATACCGGAATTACGATTTCAGATTTTGAGGCAGAGGCACAAGCAATATGTCCTGGGAATTCATCTACATTAGGAACGATAACTGTTTTTCTTTCCGTGTAGGCATGTCCACAAACGCCTTTATGAAAAGGAATTCGAGTGCAGGCCACGGGGCCTTGAAATGGTCCTAAGACTAATTCATCTCCCTTCACCAAATAAAAACCTACCCAAAAAAATCCGAAAATATCATGGATAGCAGCCGCTATATTGGCGAGGTTAGCATAAAGATCTGTTTCTCCGGCCAACAAAGATTGAATCTGAGGATATAAATTCACATACTGATCCGCTCTTGTTCCGTTAATTTTGATTAAATCTTCAGCCATATTAAATGCTTGATTTAAAGAGGTATTTTTTCAACCATGATTCTCGAACCGTCTGAAGCCACTGATTTCGATATTGACCTAAGTCTGATGTTTGCGGCGGGATGATGAAATCTTCTTCAGACAAATCAGCCCTAAGAATAAAATCTTTAATGGCCGTTATCGGGATAAGTGAAATTTGTTCCCCTTGAATACTAGCAATTTGCCGATCAAAAAAATCGATTTGAAGTAGGTCTCCCAAAGATTTAAACCACCGGGTTGATGCATCGATCGAACAACCTGAAGCTTGATTTACGTCTTCATTAACCGCGACAATAACAACTTGATTAAATCGAATCTCAAAAGATGCATTCAGCGGAGCTCCATGGGCAGCCCAAGCATTCATTTCATTCACCAAAAAAGAACTTATTTGTTCAATTTCAGCGCCCACCAAGGGACGATTTGCTTGATACACCCACACTCGGGAATGATCGGGTAATTGTTGGAATGGTATATACATCTTATTTCATTGCTTTTTGGACTAACTCCGCCAAGTCCACTACTTGGATATCTTTGTCATGGCCTGTTTTATTTAAACCATCTTGAATCATCACCATGCAAAAAGGACACGCGATAGCAACTTTTTTTACTCCGGATTCAATAATCTCTTCCGTCCGTTTTACTTGGACGTCCATGGCACCTGGTTCCGGTTCCTTAAAAACTTGGGCCCCACCGGCACCACAACAAAGTCCCTTGGTGCGGCAACTTTTTAACTCCTTTAAATCTTTTTGAAGTTCAGAAATAATTTCTCGGGGCGCCTCATAAATCCCATTTCCTCGACCCAAATAACAAGAATCATGGAATGCGATTTCCTCCCTTTCCTCCTCGATTTCTATTTTACCCTCTTTCAACAGTTGAGCCAATAACTCCGTATGGTGAATGACATCATAGGTTCCCCCAAGACTCGGATATTCGTTTTTCAATGTATTAAAACAATGTGGACAGGCCGTCACAATCTTTTTCACTTGGTACATATTGAGCACCTCAATATTGGTCATCGCCTGCATTTGAAACAAAAATTCATTACCCGTTCTCCTAGCTGGATCTCCGGTGCAAGATTCCTCCGTCCCCAAAATGGCATATGAAATTTCAGCCTTTTGTAAAATCTCACAAAAAGCACGCGTCACCTTTTTTTGCCGGTCGTCAAAAGAACCTGCACAACCCACCCAAAATAAATATTCTGGCATTTGACCCTTAGCTAAATAATCAGCCATTGTTCGAATATTTAACACCATCTCGGACATAATTATTTAGTTAGTTTGACAACTTCTTTTAAAAATTTAACGGAGGCTTGCATCGGAAGCTCCGTTTTATTCCCCAAAATAGGCGATGTAATCACATGATTGCCTGATTCTGGGAATGCAATTTCTTGCTTAAGCGCAGAAGATGTTCCCAACTCAGGAAACATTTCTTGCATCGCTTTGACCGAAACTACCTGATCTTGATGCGCCTCATCTTTGTAATAATAGGTCAATAAAACAGGCATTTTTACCTGGCTGAAAACTTCTTTATTCATGGTGTGTGTCAAGAAATTTTGCATTTCTACCACAGCCTCAAACCGATAATGTAAATTCCAATAGGCATCATGCGCCTTATTTTTGCTTGGTATTTCATTGTATTCACCCCCTTTTATCAGTCGAGCTAATTGGAGCCCCCAAGGATTATCCAAAATTGATGCGCTTGGATCTGCCACTTCAATGCATGGACCATATAAAATAATGGCTTTAATTTCTGGGTGTTTTGAGGCTAAATAAACCGTCATCGCTCCACCGAAAGATGTTCCCATCACAATTACCTCTTGGCCCAGTTTTTTTGCTATGGCCAAATAGTTCTCAACGCTCGCATAATAATCATCAGCCGTCACATTTCCCAGGGTGTGATCTGAGGTCTTTTCCCCATGTCCTGCGACTCTTGCTAAAACTAAATTTCCGTTGAACGCTGCGGCAACTTGTCGGTGTACCGGATCACCTTCCATCTGCGAGGCTGAAAAGCCATGTACATATAAAAAAGCGTATTTAGTTTTTTGAGGATGTAAGGAATCAGCCCAAATAATTTTTGCTTCATTACCAGGCTTTAACTCCTTATTGGCTAATTCCTTCTGCTGGATAAACTCGGAAATTTGCCGCATCGAATCCGGGATTTGAGTCCAAGTTGGACTTGCATTCAACACCGGTGCATTTGGTTTAGGTCCTACAAAATAAATGACGATCAGGGCTAAGAGTCCTATGAATACTTTTTTCATTGCTTATGATTTTGTCCAATTCATTCGATCCGAAGGATTGAATTTCCATGGGGCTTGATTTGTTTCAATATTTGAAAACATAGAATTCCATGCCGCAGGAGCATCAGACATTTCCATGATTTGGTACCTTCTCAATTCCAAAATAATATTTAGAGGTGATAATTCCATCGGACAGGCCTCCACACATGCTTGACAAGTCGTACAAGCACGTAATTCTTCCCCGCTAATTTTATCCAATAATGATTGACCATCATCGACAAATTCGCCTTTGTTTTTTGATAAAATCACGCCAACTTCCTCCAGTCGATCTCTCGTGTCCATCATTATTTTCCGAGGAGACAATAATTTACCTGTTTGGTTAGCTGGACATTGATCTGTACAACGTCCACATTCGGTACAACTATAAGCGTCTAATAAATTCTTCCAATTCAAATCCATGACATCTTTGGCCCCAAACCGCAAGGAAGTTGGCGCAGCTTCACCCGATACACTTTGGCCTAACATCAATTTGACTTCGTGGGTCACCGTTGACAAACTAGGAATATAAGCGGATGATTTTAAACTAGAATAATAAGCGGCAGGGAACGCAAAAAAGATATGCAAGTGCTTGGAATAGGTTACATAAAGGGCAAATCCCAAGATGCCAGCGATGTGAAACCACCAAGCTACTCGTTCCATTACATACAACGTTTCTGTACTGTAGGCGTTCAAAAATGGAATTAAATTTCTTGAAACGATGAACGAGCCTACCTCGTAATAATGCTCCACAGCCCTACTTTGCAAAATCGCATCCGCAGCATTCATCGTCCATAATGCGGCCATTAGCACACATTCAATTATTAAAATAGTATAGGCATCTTGAATCGGAAATCCCTTTAATTCTGAATGTTTTTCAGGTTGTAACCGTTGGACTTTGAAAATACCCCGACGCGCAAAAAATACGAGACATGCTATAAAAACACCGCCAGCTAAAAGCTCGAAAAAATTCAAAAGCAGAGGATAAAGTGATCCTAAAAATGGAGCAAACAATCGATGTGTTCCTAAAATCCCATCCAAAATAATCTCCAGAATTTCTGCATTAATTAAAACAAAACCGATGTAAATCAAGAAATGCATGAGGCCAACAAACGGTTTTTGAAACATCTTTTTTTGCCCGAAAGCTAGTAGGAAAACTCGCTTCCAGCGCTCGGCCGGCTGGTCTGATAATTGAATAGGCTGTGACAATCGAATCGTAGCTATAATACCTTTAAATCGCATCGCGATTAAATAACTCATGGAAGCCAACAACGCGATAAAAAGAAATTGAAAAAAATAGGTCATATCCATTTATTAATCAAAAAACGCCCCTAAGGGATAAAGCATTTAGGCAATAATTTCAAGCCGAAAACTAAATAAATTTAAGCTAGAAAAAAATCAAATTGATCATATTTTAAGGTAAATATTTATCGTAAGAAAAATTACCTCTGAAAGCCCAATCATTCTAAGCCCTACACTAAAGTTCTTTTTTCAAAAATCTACCTGTATGGCTATTTTTAGCTTTGGCCACTTGCTCCGGTGTCCCCGAAATGAGCAATTGGCCCCCGGCGTTCCCTCCTTCCGGCCCCATATCTATAATATAATCCGACACTTTGATCACATCCATATTATGTTCAATCACTAAAATGGTATTGCCTTTATCCACCAGTTTTTGTAAAACGTCAAGTAGCAATTTTACATCTTGAAAATGCAATCCAGTGGTGGGTTCGTCTAAGACATACAACGTTTTACCCGTATCTTTTTTTGATAATTCTTCCGCTAGTTTAACCCTTTGGGCCTCACCTCCAGATAAGGTAGTTGCATGCTGGCCTAATGTGATATAACCTAAACCTACCTCAGCCAAAGTTTGTACCCGACGGAAAATACGGGGTTGATGTTCAAAAAAATCGAGTGCTTGTTCCACCGTCATATCGAGCACATCTGAAATCGATTTCCCCTTGAAACGAACTTCCAAGGTTTCGCGATTAAACCTTTTTCCCTTACATGTTTCGCATTCAACGAATACATCGGGTAAAAACTCCATCTCTATTTTTTTTCTACCTGCACCTTCGCAACCTTCGCAGCGACCCCCTTTGACATTGAAACTAAATCGACCCGCCTTATAGCCTCGGATTTTAGATTCAGGTAATTCACAATATAAAGTCCTAATATCCGTGTACATATTGGTATAAGTAGCCGGGTTTGAACGAGGCGTTCGGCCGATGGGCGATTGGTCTACCTCGATAACTTTATCAATAAATTCCAAGCCCGTGATGGACTTAAAAGGCAAGGGTTCACGTTTGGTTCGATCAAAAAACTGTTTCAATTTTAACACCAAGGTGTCATGAATTAAAGTCGATTTTCCTGAACCAGAAACACCGGTAACCGTAATAAATTTACCCAAAGGAAATTCAACGCTTACATTTTTTAAATTATTTCCGTGTGCCCCTTTAAGCACAATGGAATTCCCGTTCCCCGTTCTACGAACCGCAGGCGCTACAATTTTCAATGCTCCATTTAGGTATTTGGCTGTAGGCGTACCTAATTTTAAAAATTCCGAAGGACTTCCAAAACCAACCACATGGCCGCCGTGTCTACCCGCTCCAGGCCCAATATCCAATATATAATCGGACTCTAACATCATGTCTTTGTCGTGTTCGACGACGAGCACTGAATTTCCTAAGTCGCGCAAATCTTTCAAGGCTAAAATCAACTTTTCATTATCGCGCTGATGCAAACCTATGGAGGGTTCATCCATAATGTAAAGTACCCCGACTAATTGCGTTCCAATTTGAGTCGCCAAACGAATGCGTTGGGATTCGCCGCCAGACAAACTTTTCATCGGTCGGTCTAGCGTTAAATAGGTAAGTCCTATTTGCGTCAAAAAACCAATTCTTTTTTTAATTTCTTTCAATACCTCTGTGGCAATTTGTTTTTGTCGGTCTGAAATTCTTTCCTCCAAATTAGAAAACCACTCTGCCAAATCACTGACATCCATTTGGGCTAATTCGCCAATATGACGCCCATCGATCTTAAAATGCAAGGACTCCTTCTTCAATCTAAATCCATCACAATCCGGACAAATTTTAATTTCTAAAAAATCCTTCAACCAATCTTGCGTTTTTTCAGACCCGTTGTCTTGTTGGCGCTTCAGAAAATTAATAATTCCATCGTATTTCGTACTCCATTCGGTACCCACATATTTTTTTGAAGGCACGGGAACAGGTTCATCCGTACCATACAACATAAGTTCCACAGCTTCCCTTGGAAATTTGGCGATGGGTGTCGACAACCCGACAGAATAAGGTTTTAATAAAACCTCTAATTGTTTGAAAATCCACAGCTCTCTATATTCCCCGATGGGCGCAATAGCTCCCCGGATAATGCTGAGAGATGGATCTGGAATGACAGATTCTTCGGTGATTTCTTCCACAACTCCCAAGCCATTGCAACATGGACACGCGCCGTAAGGGCTATTAAACGAAAATGAATTGGGTGCCGGTTCGTCATAGGATAGACCTGTTTTGGGATCCATCAGGGTTTGGGAGAAATAATGTAATTTTCCCGACTCATCTAGAACAAAAACTTGGCCTTTGCCTATGTTCATGGCCGTCTGCAATGATTGTGAAATGCGAAGCCTTTCGGTATCTGAAATGATAAGTCTATCCACGACAACCTCCACATCATGTACCTTAAAACGATCTAATTGCATTTTAGGAATTAAGTCCATCACTTCGCCGTCCACGCGAACTTTGGTATATCCCCATTTAGCTATTTGAACAAAAAGTTCTCGGTAATGACCCTTTCTACCTTTCACTAAAGGGGCTAAAAACCACACTTTAGAGGAAGAGAATTGACTCATTAAAGTCGATATAATTTGATCCACCGACTGCTTGACCATGCGTTCGCCAGATAAATAGGAAAAAGCATCTGAGGCCCGAGCAAAAAGCAATCGCATAAAATCGTAAATCTCTGTGGTGGTTCCTACGGTAGACCTTGGATTCTTGGAAGTTGTCTTTTGTTCAATGGATATTACGGGAGACAACCCGTTTATTTTGTCCACGTCAGGACGTTCCATATTCCCTAAAAATGAACGGGCATAGGCAGAAAAACTTTCCATGTAGCGTCTTTGGCCTTCTGCATAAATGGTATCAAAGGCAAGCGAAGATTTTCCGGAGCCCGAAATTCCAGTAATAACGACTAGCTGGTTGCGGGGAATGGATACATCAATGTTTTTTAAATTATGTTCGCGCGCACCCAACACCTCGATGTGAGAAAAACCGGTTAAATCTTTGGGTTGCTGCATATGAAAAATCAGATATAATTCGCAAAGGTACAAAAAAAGAGGCTGTCCTTTTAGGGACAGCCTCAAGATAATTTTATATGAATCTTACTTGTTCAATAACTGATCAAATGTTAAAGAAACGTAGTAAATGCTACCAACGGTTGGGTTAGCCCATCCTGTTGTATAAGCAGCACCTAATAAATTAGAACCCCCTACTTTCAAAATAGTCTTCATGGCAGATAATTTCTTACTCACCTGAGCATCTAATGTATGGAAAGCAGGAATTAAACTTTGTTGGGATTGATTAACCACTTGGTTAACAATCGACGATTGCCAAACAAATTGATCTTGGAATCTCCAAGCAGTACTGAATCCCCAACCAGAACCACCGATGTTACGGTTGCCTAAAGTAACGTTTGTGCGATAGTTAGGTGTGTTAAAGGCTAATTGATAATCAACCAAACCACCATTATCCTTCACTGCATTGTATGAAACGTTTGTTCCTAAAGCCCAGTTAGATCCTAATTGGTAATCTAAACTTAAACCCCAACCGTTGGTAACTACTTCATTCTGAACATTAGAAGGGAAAGAGTACACTTTATTTCCTACCACCGTTGCATCATTATGCTGAGAAGGTAATTGAACTACCACCATTCCTGCTGAGAAATTAGTAAAGTTCGATTGGTAGATATAGAAATCGGCCAATAACTTATCACTTAAAAATCCTTTATAACCAAATTCAACTGTTTGAACTTGCTCTGGCTTCCAACCTTTAGCTGTATAAACCTCTGGCTTTCCAGCTAACACAGATTGTAAGGTAAATGAATTACCCGATAACTTATAACGATCTTGAACCACTGGAAGACCTCCTAGCAAACGAGCTGATGGAGTATTTAAGTTGATATACTGATCTTGTGTCGTTGGAATACGGAAACCTGTTTGATAAGAAGCACGGAAATTAGAACGTCCTTGTGTTAAAACCCCAGTCAAACGTGGACTAAATTGTCCTTCAAAGTTTTCGTTTTTGTCGTAGCGCATTGAACCCGTTAATTTGAATTTATCCGCAAACATCTTTTTACCTACTTGAATATATCCACCAAATTCGTTGATAGAGAATTCAGATCCATCTGCTTTCAAGGCAAACAAAGAACCCTCAGAGTTTAGTGCGTATACTTGATAACTAGCTCCCACAATCATTTCTAATTTCTTGTTTAACTTCTCAGTGAAGTTATACATTCCTTCATAGTGATATAAAGCTGACTTATCGGTGAATTTCGCACCCGCTGGAAGTGCCTTATTTTTGATCGCTTCTACGGCTGCATTAAATCCTGCCGTTCCCGGAACTAATCTTCTTCCACCATCAGCAGCTAAGCGAGCAGCGGCATGATAATTAGCAAAATTAGCCTGCGTAGTTGCAATGGCATTGCCAATCGCAGCTGTAGGATTTCCTGTTTGCGCTAGCGTAGTTTGTAAAACAGTACCAAAGTTAGTTAAAGCACCTAAAGCGAAAGCACCGAAATAACTAGGATACCAAGAAGTACTAGGCGTTGCCACCTCGTTTACTAATTGGCCCAAAGTTCCTGTGGCATACGCATCACCAGAATTCTCTTGGGTTGTGTAAGCACGTAAGAAGAAATTACTTCCTTTCAACTCAGCCTTGTATTGTCCCATGGAGAAATTCTTGATCGAATAACGATCAGCTCCTGTATATAAAGTAGTACCAGAACCATATGATCCTTGTAAAATTAATTCCACATTATCATTAAATCGATAATGCAAAGCTGCATTAAATTTCATATTGCGATTCGCATAAGAGGCTAAATCACTTTCCTTATACCCTTCACGTGAAATATAAGCCTTCGGAACGATGTAATTTAAAATAGCCGTTGGCGATAATAAACCACCCGTTGCTTTTGAGATTTGATTAATTCCCGCAGTTAATGGATGTGAAGGAACACCTAATAATGGAGTCAAAGAAGATAACATCTCAACGTTGGTTTCATCCCCAAACATACTAACCCCATTATAGGCTAAGTTTCCACTACGACTCCCTGGTCCTAAAGTTGTACCATTCAATAAAGATTGATCACGGTAATCTGTTGACTGCCAATCTTCTGCGCTTAACGTATTAAAATTAATTTTGTAAGCCCATTTATTATTGATGGCTTTCGCATAACGAATCGCGATATCACTATAAGGAGTGGTCGCTTCAGGACGATTTGAAGCACTCATCGCTCCTACTTTCACTTGGGCACTTAAGCCTTGGTACAAGAAAGGGGATTTCGAACTCATTAAGATAATTCCATTTAAAGCATTTGGACCATATAAAGCAGATGATGCACCTGGAAGTAATTCAACTCCTTCTAAATCTAATTCAGAAATACCTACGATATTACCTACCGCAAAGTTCAAACCTGGCGCTTGGTTATCCATGCCGTCAATTAACTGAACAACACGCGTATTACCATTGCTATTAAATCCACGCATATTGATGGATGAAAAAGAAACAGATTGTGTACTTGTTTCAACTCCTTTTAAATTTCTTAACGCATCATAAAAAGAAGGGGCAGCCGACTCTCTAATCGAACGAATGTCCATTTTTTCAATGGTTACTGGAGATTCTAGAACACTTTCTTGAATTCTAGAAGCTGATACGACAACATCCTGACCTAAAGTCGCTTGCTCTTTTAACGAGATGTCTAAATTTGATTTTGCTGATGACACAACGATTTCTTGGCGTTCATAACCGACCATAGAAACAGATAAAGTGAAAGGAAGTGGTGTGCTTGTGCTTAAGGAGTAATTACCTTTTACATCTGAAATCGTACCAATAACTTTCCCTTTAACAGAGATACTAACCCCAATAAGCGCTTCTTTTGAAGCAGCATCACGAACATTTCCGGCAACCTTAGTCTGTGCCATGGCAGCAAATCCAAGAAGGAAGATGAACGAGAAAATGGGAAGGACTTGAGTAATAATTCTTTTCATAATGAAGATTTTTTAATTACTTATTTTGATTATTAGGTTACACTTTTGCAACAAAGCTACGTAAGATTTATGTAATGGCCACTTGTTGTATCAAAAAATTGCAAATTTTTAAGAAAATATTTTTATTTCAAAACATGATTTTTAAAGGTTATAACCAATCTATCTGTTTTTTGATATATAAAAAGGCCTCTTTTCTTCTTACATTTGTTTATTAATATTGCTCAATGAGAAATTTTTATCTGTGTTTAATCGTTTGTTCAATCACGTTGACCTTACAAAATTGCAAATCCAGTACCCCCGTGACACTGCAGGTGCGCTGGAAAGATTCTCCGGCGCCTCCAGAATCAGACTATGCAGATGTAAATAATTGGGCAGCCCTACCTTCAAAAAAGGATGCGGCCGATCGAGTTCCCAAAGGATCGCCCTTTCAGGATGAACAAGCTTTAGCTAAAGCGGATGTTTTTTTCATACATCCAACAATATTAACCTACGAACCCACAAATGAATTCAAGTGGAATGCTACATTTAGCGATGCCTATTTGAATGCCCTTGTAGATAGTACCACCATTTTAAATCAAGCCACCATTTTTAATGCGGCCGGTCGAATCTACGCTCCTCGCTATCGACAGGCTCATTACCATGCTTTTGTTACATCCTTTAAAGAGGATAAAGCAGCCGCTCTGGACTTAGCTTATTCTGACGTAAAGAAAGCATTCCTTTATTATATGTCGCATTTTAATGAAGGAAGGCCCATCATTATTGCCTCACATAGTCAAGGGACCGTTCATGCGACAAGGCTCTTGCAAGAATTTTTTGATGGAAAAGAGCTTCAAAAGCAATTAGTTTCCGCCTATATCATCGGAATTGCTACACCGAAAAATATATTTCAACACATTAAACCCTGTGAAAACTCAACCCAAACAGGTTGTTTTATCGCTTATACCACATTTTTACAAGGTTATTTACCCGATTGGCATCCCAATACCCCAACCGAACTAGTCTCCACAAATCCATTAACTTGGACATTAGACGACAAATTTGCCGCAAAAGAATTAAATCCAGGTGGTGTATCCTATGGATTCAAATGGGTCAAAAATTTTGCGGATGCACAAAATCATCTGGGGGTATTATGGACCAATACGCCTTATGTTTTTGGTCGGAAGTTTGTTCATTTAAAAAATTGGCACAAAGCTGATTTAAACCTTTTTTATGCTCCTATTCGAGAAAATGCAAAAGCCCGAGTAGATGCATTCATGAGCCAAAAGCACTAATATGAAAAATACGTTCTTAATTATTATGGCGGGGGGAATCGGAACTCGCTTTTGGCCTATCAGCAGAAGTGCAAACCCAAAGCAATTTCATGACGTCCTTGGGGTAGGAAAAACGATGCTCCAACAAACCGCCGAGCGTTTTGAGGGACTCATTCCGAAAGAAAATATATATGTAGTTACTAGTAGTGAATTTGCAGATTTAGTGAAAGAGCAACTCCCTTATTTACATGCTGATCAAATTCTCAAAGAGCCTCAAAGAAGAAATACCGCTCCTTGCATTGCCTATGCAGCCTATAAAATTGGCAAAAAGCATCCAAAGGCAAAATTGATTGTAGCACCTGCAGACCATGTAATCCTAAAAGAAGATGCATTTATCTCACGTATTAAAGAAGCTTTGGATGCCGCATCCGAATCTCATTTGGTCACTTTAGGAATTGTACCCACCCGGCCAGATACCGGTTATGGATATATTCAGTATCAACCCAGTGCCGAAGTAGCGAAAATGGTTAAAACATTTACGGAAAAGCCGAACGTTGAATTAGCCGAAGCATTTTTAGATAGTGGCGATTATGTATGGAATGCAGGCATATTTGTTTTTAGCATTCCGACTTTCAAAAAAGAATTAGAAAAGCAGCTATCACGTATGGCCGAACAGTTTGAAGAGGGATCAAATGCCTATTATACTGACCAAGAAGAAGAATTTATTCGAAAAGTTTATGGGGTTTGCAAAAGTATTTCCGTTGACAACGGCATCATGGAAAAAGCTCAAAATGTCAAAGTCATTCTTTCGGATATTGGTTGGTCCGATCTAGGCACCTGGAAATCACTTTATGAGATCAAGGAAAAGGACGAAAAACAAAATGTGATTGAAGGGAAAGTACTCATTTTTGACACCGAAAAATGCATCATTAAAACGCCGCATCATAAATTAGTAGTCATTCATGGATTGCAAAATTACATTGTGGCGGAGCATGGAAATGCCTTAATGATTTGTCCTAAAGAACAAGAGCAACAGGTGAAATTATTTGTAGAGGAAGCCACTAAAGTGGGCATAGAATTCAGCTAAGCGTTATCCGCTAAACTAATTAGAGACTCAAAATCCCACATCAATTGTATCTTGTCAGAGACCTGACATGATGGCTGGAGTACCTGGTATCCTGTCAAAACAATTTTACTATTAGGCAAATCCTGACCCATCCTAGCTAAATAGTTGTCAATCAAATCTACATGAGGTTCACTCGTAAAAACAGAAAATATGTAGTCAGGCTGATGAATTTTATAGGCTAATATTAATTCCTCATATGGCAAAGACTGTCCCAGATAAACCACAGAATGTTTTCGAGCTCTTAAAATGTAGTTAGCAAATAATATTCCTATTTCATGCAATTCGCCTTCAGGAAGGTATAATAAAAACTTTTTAGAGTTGGGCTTCAATTTAAGGTCTTGAGCATCAATGGCCGCAATTACTTTTTGGCGGATCAGGTGACTAATAAAATGCTCCTGCGCAGGACCGACAGAACCCGAAAGCCAAAGAGTACCTAATCTTCGCATAAAAGGGTGAATGATATTCAAGATATAGCTCTCAAATCCTTGCTTTTTGACTATGTTTTCGGTCAATTGCTGAAACTTGTACTCGTCCAAATCCAACATGGCTATCGTCAGCGCTTGAATCTGCTCGGGATAATCTAGTTCGCCTTGCGAAAGGGAAAGTATATGATTAAAGATATCATCATCTGACATCTTGGCAATTTCAGAAATCTTAAATCCTCCCTTATCTTGTAATAAAGCTATGTTCAAAACTAATTTTAATTCTATATCGCCATATGACCGGATGTTGGTCTCACTCCGACAAGGATTTAAAATTCCATAGCGCTGTTCCCATATTCGTAAAGTATGTGCTTTAATTCCACTTAAATGCTCTAAATCTTTTATTGAATAGGAACTCATAAAATATTAAAATGTATTTAAAATGTGTAAACCGATTTCAATCAAAAATGTTTAAAATCAAAAAAATTGCAATAAGAGCCAATGTCCTAAGAAAAACAAAAATTGGAGCAATGCAATTAATCGGAAAAGACTAGACTTTGAAGGCCATGGGCCCGACTGATATACATATTGAAAGAAAAAACTAAGAACCCACCAACCTACAAAATTTTGAACAGGTACTTGGACATTCGACCAATGCCAAAAATCAAAATGAACCGCCACTGGCTCAATCAATAAATCCAATACTGTCATTAATCCGGCACCCAAAGCCGCCTTCCCTATTTTACCCCCTGCATTCCATTCTTCCACCACGGCATTTGTACTCATTAATAAAATTATCCAATTCAATCCGATGGTGATCGGCACATCTGCCAACTTCAATCCCAATGTATTTCCGTAACTATAACTTCCAAAAATTAAACCCGTTCGAACCCCTTGAACCTCGACTAACCAAGCAGCTATCGCAATAAATAATAAAACCAAATAAGTGCTCAAGGAAGGCCTTGGATGATAGAAAATACAAATAAATGCAGTAAACCAAAGGTTTAAAGGCACCAATGAAATGAATAAATTTTGAGTGGCAGGGATATGCATACCAACTAAGCCAGCTGCATACAATACCATCAAAAAACGCTTTAGAAAAACGGGATTCATATCTACAAGTTTAATAAAAAAGTCCCAGCATTGCTACCGGGACTCTCCTTTTCTAAAATGGGGCGGATGATGGGACTCGAACCCACGACCAAGCGCACCACAAACGCCTACTCTAACCAACTGAGCTACAACCGCCATTTAGGACTGCAAAAATACGAAATGGAAGGTATATTGCAAAACTGAAATCAAAAAAAGGGAGAGAATTTAAAATCTCTCCCTAAAAATTTATTTCTGAGCGGCTAAATAACGCGCTTCCGCCTTATTCCAATCCACTACATTCCAAAATGCGTCTACATAATCCGGACGTTTATTTTGAAACTTTAAATAATAAGCGTGTTCCCAAACATCTAATCCAATCACAGGGAACCCTTTTACATCCGCCACGTCCATCAAAGGATTATCTTGGTTGGGTGTAGAAGAAACAGCCACTGAACCGTCTTTTTGGGCCACTAACCAAGCCCAGCCTGAACCAAAACGAGTAATAGATGCTTTTTTGAATTCTTCCTTAAAGGCATCAAATGAACCAAATTTAGCATCGATTGCTTTTCCTAAAGTACCAACAGGCGCGCCTCCACCCGCAGGAGATAAAATATTCCAAAACAAATCATGGTTATAATGTCCGCCGCCGTTATTTCGTACGGCAGGTGCTAGGGTGGATATTGTTGAAAATAATTCCAACAACGTTTTTCCTTCTAATGGAGTACCTGTCACGGCTGCATTTAAATTGGTGACATAGGCATTATGGTGGCGATCATGGTGGATCTCCATCGTCAAAGCGTCAAAATTAGGCTCTAATGCATTGTTTGCAAAAGGCAGGGGTGCTAGTTCAAAAGCCATATAAATATTTATTTATGTTATAATGGGCAGAAAAATTTCTACCTAGGTAAAAACGATTGAAAGATAAAATTACAAATCATTGATAATCCTACCATGTTAAAACTCCTTTTTTTTAACGCCGCATGGAAAAAAACTCCTTTAATAAAAGAGCTGATTCTTCCGCTAAAATTCCTGAGGTTACATTTGTTTTGGGATGCAAAACATCTTTCCCTAAACTCAAAAAACCTCTTTTTTCCTCCGATGCCCCGAAAACTAATCGGCCCAACTGAGACCAATAAATGGCTCCAGCACACATCAAACACGGTTCTAACGTCACATAAAGCGTGCAATCTTTTAAATATTTGGCCCCAATGGTTTGAGCGGCAGACGTGATGGCCAACATTTCAGCATGTGCGGTCACGTCGGTCAGCATTTCAGTCTGATTATAGGCTTTTGCCACAATCTTTCCTTGGCATACGACCACAGCACCCACTGGAATTTCTTCCTCTTCCAATGCGCGTTCAGCTTGTTTTAAAGCTAAACTCATGTAATATGCATCTTCGTCCAATGTCATTTTTGTGGCATCTGAATCACTTGATTCCTTAAGTAAAAGTCCAACAAAACGATGGCAGCCATGGCTTCCACAATGGGAACTGCCCTAGGAACCACGCAGGGATCATGCCTCCCTTTTCCTGAAACGGTAATTTTATCACCCGTCTCATTCACACTGTCTTGATCCTGCATGATGGTAGCGACCGGCTTGAAAGCAACTCTAAAATAAATAGGTTCGCCATTTGAAATTCCTCCTTGGATACCCCCTGAATGATTTGTCAACGTCCTTAAACTTCCATCTGCTTGTTTTTCAATGATGTCATTATGCTGCGACCCTCTTAATTCCACTCCCGAAAACCCACTTCCATATTCAAATCCTTTTACGGCATTGATGCTTAACATCGCCTTTCCTAATTCCGCATGAAGTTTATCAAAAACAGGCTCCCCTAAACCCACAGGACATCCTGTAATGTAAGCCGATATAACACCACCCACAGAATCTCCTTGTTTCCTAATGTCATCAATGTACGTAAACATTTTATCAGCCAACACTGGATCTGGGCAACGAACGGCATTTGACTCAGTTAAAGACAAATCTAACTGCTCGACCGCCGTCTCCAGTTTCATATGACCTACTTGGGATACATAAGCAGTAATTTTTACACCTAGTTGAGTTAGCACCATTTTCGCCAAAGCACCCGCCGCTACACGAGCGACCGTCTCACGGGCTGAACTACG
>CANIYB010000009.1 GCA_947471105.1 Cytophagaceae bacterium | reverse complement strand
GTTGCATACGTGTTACGCACCCGTGCGCCACTATGTCCGAAGACACCGTTCGACTTGCATGTATTAGGCCTGCCGCTAGCGTTCATCCTGAGCCAGGATCAAACTCTCCATTGTAAATAATCTTTGGATGTTTGACTGCTCTTATTTTAATATAAGAAAATTGTCATTATCCTTGTCTTGAATGCTAATTCTTCGATACCATGATTTAAACATGGCACCTCTTCTTTATTTCTATCAACACGTCAAAGAACTCTTTAAACTCAAACATTAAATTCAGATTATTTCTAACCATTTAATCCTCTCGTCTATGCACTAGCTGCGTTTAGCTAGCAATTGGGAGTGCAAAGATGCACGATTTATTTTTTTAGTCCAAATTATTTCTGAAATAAAATGAATTATTTTTTCGAGGTACTAAATACTGAAATTCTAGAAAGATAAAATATAATTTTTCTGCTTTCCATTTCCGACCAAGAGGTATTTACCTTTGATTTTGTTAAAATCGATAGGTGCTTGATAGTCAGTGATTTTAACCTTGTTAACGCTAATCGCATTGCCTTGAATGGCCTTTCTTGCCTCACTTTTGGACGAACAAATTAAATTTGAGCATCCTACACTGATTAAATCCGTAATGTTGGTACATTCTGCTAATAATTCACTTGAAATTTGATGAATAGGTAATTGGGCCAACAATATTTCGGAGGCATTTTCTAATTTTTCAACCGCATCTTTCGAAAATAAAAGCTCCGATGCCTCGATGACTAATTGAGTTATTGCATCCCCATGGACACGAGCTGTTACCTCATTAGCAATAGCCTTCTGAAGAATTCTCAAGTGCGGCGCCTCCGTATGATCCTTTTCTAATTGCTCTATCTTGCTTTGATCATACAAGGTAAATACCCGAATCAATCTCGAAACATCCGCATCAGCCGCATTTAACCAAAATTGGTAAAATTGATACGGACTCGTCTTCCCAGCATCTAACCAAATGTTGCCTGACTCAGATTTACCAAACTTTGTACCGTCCGACTTGGTGACTAATGGCGTCGTTAAGGCATATGCAGCACGCTCTGTCGCCTCCTCATCATGCCCCTCTTTCCTTCGAATCAACTCAGTTCCTGTCGTTATATTTCCCCACTGATCTGAACCGCCCATCTGTAAACGGACATTTTTTGTTTTATATAAATGGTAAAAGTCGTAGCCTTGTAATAACTGATACGAAAATTCAGTAAAGGATATACCCGTTTCTAAGCGTGTTTTTACAGAGTCTTTTGACATCATGTAATTAACCGTTAAAAACTTACCCGCTTCTCGTAAAAATCCTAAAAAACTAAATTCTTTAAACCAATCGTAATTATTAACCAGCTCAGCCGAATTAGCCCCAGCCCCAAATTCTAAAAATTTCTCTAATTGTTTTTGAATACCTACTTGATTATCCCTCAAGGTTTGCTCCGATAAAAATTCCCGTTCTGCCGATTTCCCAGATGGATCCCCAATCATGCCCGTAGCACCTCCCACCAATGCGATGGGTTTGTGGCCGGCCAATTGGAAATGCTTTAAAAGCATAATAGCAGCTAAATTTCCAATATGAAGACTAGGTGCAGTAGGGTCAAAACCGATATACGCAACCGTCATTTCCTTATTAAGGTGCTCCTCTAGGCCTGGAATCATGTCGTGTAACATGCCGCGCCAACGTAATTCTTCGATGAAATTAATCTTCATATATTCAAACCCATTATTTTAAAAACTGCCGTATGTATAAGAAATGAACGTCAAAGCATTTTTGATCTTTCCTAACCCAATCGGGTTGCAAAAATAACAATAACCATTTAATTTATTGCTACTTGAAAAATAAGCAAGCATCACCATAACTTAAAAACCGATAATCCTTCAAGATTGCCTCCTGATACACTTGCTTCCAATCGTCACCAATAATAGCCGATACTAAAACCAATAAGGTGGATTTTGGTTGGTGGAAATTGGTTATAATCGCATCACAAAACCGCAACTGATATCCAGGCATGATCAAAAGTTCCGTGGAAATAACCCATTCTTGAATTCCCTTTTCTTCCATAAATGCGAGCACTTTTTTCAACGAATCCTTTGTTTGGATCAATTGATTACGGGGTATATAAGGGAATTCTTTGGGTATATTAAAACCTGTTTCTGGGATATCTAGTCCTTCAATTAACCAAACTCCGGCCCAATAGAGACTTTCCAAAGCACGTAAGGAAGTGGTTCCAACTGGAATGTAAGGACCCTCATGTGTCTGTAAATTTCGAATAAATTCTTTTGAGAAAATAAGTTGTTCCCGGTGCATCGGGTGATTTTGGACATTTTCTTCTTTAACAGGTAAAAAAGTGCCTGCGCCCACATGAAGGGTTAAATAGCTTGTCTTAATTCCTCGTTTTTCTAAACCATTGAAAACTTCCTGTGAAAAATGTAGCGAGGCCGTCGGTGCTGCAACCGCCCCCGATTCTTTCGAGAATATCGTTTGGTACCGATTTTTATCCTCTGCACCCACTTCCCTTTCCATATAAGGAGGTAAGGGTATTTGTCCCACCGCTTCTAAAATCTCAGCGAATGGAATAGGCTCATCCCACGTAATTCTGATTAAGTTTTCAGTTCTTTCAAACCAATGAAATGTTAATACAATCTCTTGGGAATCGATGTAGATGGCTCGCTTGATTGGCTCGTCGACTTTCCACCTTTTTTTATTACCTACCAAACATTCCCAAATGGTTTCTGAATCCCGATTAAGGATTGATTGTGTCGCCAAGTCCCCTTGAATAGGCTTTAATAAAAACACCTCAATTTTGGTCCCTGAATCTTTTGTTAAATTTATTCTCGCCGGAATAACCTTCGTATTATTAAAAATCAATAAACCATTCTCAGGTAAAAATTCCGGTAAGTCCTTGAAAATTTGGTGATTAGTCTTGCCTGATTTATAAACTAAGAGCTTTGAGTCGTCCCGATTGTTTAAAGGGAAAAGCGCGATTTTTTCATCAGGTAATGGATAATTGTAATCCTGAATGAAGATATTAGGCATATTGGATTTCATCCCAATGAATCTGATTTAGGTAAACTCAATAACCTGGCTGGTAAATAAATTAACCAAAGTAATAGGAAACAAATCCCGACCATGGGGATGTAGGTGAAATCTTGGTTTCGAGTTCTTTCGTCATTCAACAACAAAAGGGTCCTTAAGATAAGGATTAAATAAACATGAATGGCGACTGGAAAAAAATGCAGCCAATCGACGCATATTTTTTTAATATTTTCTGGAGCTTTATCCTGGAAAAGTTGTTTTAACGTACTTAAACTTGTGGCAGGAATTTTTTCAACCGTCTTGATTAATAATAAAATTAAAATATTTAAAAGGGTTATGATGCCCGCTAATAAATAGAAGATCTCTGCTTTAGGTAAAAAACCATCTCCTCTGCCCGTTTCTCCAAAATGTACCGCCACTGGATCTGGTAATCCTCGGTATATAAATAAAAGAGTGAACCCTAGACTTATTAAAGTGAAAATTCTAAGTACCCGAGAAAGGAAATAATCGATTGACATATTTTTTAGCTTGTAGGCAAAATTAGTTTTGAAATCTTGGATGACCTAATCTTTATCTTTATTCTCTCTTTGAAAGGTATATTTTTGGCAAATATTTGAATTAAAGGCCGAAAAAAGTATTTTTGTCCTCCACAAAATATGAACAATGCCTATATATACTAAAAATGGTGATCAAGGTTTTACTAGGTTAGCCGATGGGCAAGACCTTTTAAAGTCGGATGTTCGTTTAGCTGCGATTGGGGATGTGGATGAGCTGAACTCATTTATAGGTTTACTTATCTGTAAAGTTCAAGGAGAATTGGCTCAAAAATTAATTAAAATCCAACAAAGTTTATTTGTGTTAGGGGCTCATATTGCCACAGATTCAAAAGAATATTTGGGCAACATGAAATTGATTTCCTTGCAGGATATTGTGTCATTGGAGGAAATGATTGACGAAATGGATGCTAATTTAGAGCCCATGAGGTTTTTTATTTTACCGGGTGGCCATGAGACGATCGCCATAGCTCAAATTACAAGGACTGTTTGTAGGCGTGCTGAGCGAAGTTTAATTCAATGGGTAAAGCCCATTCAAAATGAAGATTACGCTATTTCAATTGTATATTTAAATCGATTATCAGATTACTTATTTATGATGTGTCGATTATTACATAAAACGTTGGGCGTTCCAGAAACACCTTGGAATTCTGGCAAATAAGAATAATAAAAAATGGAAATTCAAATACAACCGATAGGAAAGTCAAGAATCGATGAAGTCGATTTTAACAATTTAGCTTTTGGACGCAGTTTTGCAGATCATATGTTGATTGCTGAATATGCCAATGGCGCTTGGCAATCGATGACTATTCAGCCTTATGGCCCATTAAGCTATCAGCCAGCCATGATGTCCATTCATTATGGTCAATCCATTTTTGAGGGGATGAAGGGATATCGTTCTTCGAAAGGGGATGTCTTGGTTTTTCGACCGCAAGAGAATTTAAAACGGTTTAATAAATCAGCTGTTCGTATGTGCATGCCTGAGGTTCCTGAGGAGATTTTTTTAGGCGGTTTGAAAAAGTTACTGGAAATAGATCAAGCGTGGGTGCCAGATAAAGAAGGTTGTTCTTTGTACATACGTCCATTTATGTTTGCCACCGATGAATATGTGGGAGTTAGTCCTTCTACGACCTATAAATTTATTATTTTCAATTGCCCAGTAGGTTCTTATTATTCCAAGCCTCTAAAGGTGCGCGTGGAGACCGAATATATTCGTGCTGCCAAAGGTGGAGTTGGTTTTGCAAAGAATGCAGGTAATTATGGGGGTTCTTTGTTTCCGACTCAAAAGGCTATGCAAGCGGGTTATGACCAAATTATTTGGACAGACGCTGCCACACACCAATATGTGGAAGAAGCTGGAACGATGAATTTGATGTTTATGGTGGGCGGATCATTGGTTACTGCCCCCACTGGAGATACCATTTTAGATGGGGTAACTCGAAAATCCGTTATTCAAATCGCGAAAGACTGGGGAATCGATGTCCAAGAACGTCAATTGTCTGTGAAAGAATTAGTCAATGGTATTTTAGATGGATCTGTGACTGAGGCGTTTGGAGCGGGTACTGCGGCCGTGATTGCCCCTATTCAAACCATTGGCTTTGACGGCAAAGATTATCAGTTACCTGATAAAAAAGAGTCAGATTTCTCAAGCAAAGTTTTCACTGAAATCAATCAAATTAGACTTGGCGAGATCGAAGACACGCGTGGGTGGGTTTGGAAAGTTTAATTTTTCCTTGAAAAAACGAGTTTAATCCCCGGGTCTTTATCTGTACTTACATCTTGTAAGATGACTTGGGTATTTTTATCTTTTTCCCAAATAATTTTATTGCCTTCGGTTTTTGATGCCCCAAATTTCACTTGCAAATAGGTGGTGAATTTTTCCTTCAGGTCTTCTACTTGAGATTTTGTTTCTACAAAAATATCAAAATCAATTTCTGTTAATTTTTGTTGGCTATCGCTTAGGTAGGAAATATCCGTAAAATTCAAATCGCTATCATCAAAATAGAGTGTATACGATTTCCCGTTGGCTGGTTGGTTTTCAGCTAATTCAAGTTTTTCTTGTAAAGAGTCTATCGAAATACCCCACTCCTTATTTCTAATAACACCTTTCGAACTTAAGGTGATTTTTTGAACTAGATCGCCACTTTTATCCCAAGCATTTAAGGCTATTTGGTC
Source organism: Cytophagaceae bacterium (assembly GCA_947471105.1). GTDB lineage: Bacteria > Bacteroidota > Bacteroidia > Cytophagales > Spirosomataceae > Aquirufa. Next base: position 12,924 of record CANIYB010000009.1, on the reverse strand, counting down.
TGATTCGGAAGTATTTGATGCTCCGTTTTTGTCATTTTCTTTCGATGAGTTACATGAAAAAAACACGAAGGTGGATGTTAAAATTAAAACGATTGATTTGGCTATCATGTGGGGAAGGCGATTGAAATCTTTTCTCATGTTTTTTAGAAAGGTATTTTAAAGGCTAAAATTATTGAAATGATTCAGAAAAAGTGCTAAATAAAAAATAAATGTTATTTTTGTATTGATTTTAGATATGCTATTCGATATTAAAAATATATAAGATTATTAGTGGTTAGGTATTATGAAAATAGGTCGGTTATTAACTGGCCTATTTTTTATTGGTCTGAACCATTTTTTTCTTAAAATTCCCGACCAATTCCGATCACCATGCCTATTTTACCACCATTGGTGACAGGAAATCCAAACTTGCAGACTAAATTATAATAGGTAACCACGTCAAAACCTAAACCACCCCCAGAAATCCACTGGTTTACTAATTTGTTTTCATTTTCTGAAAAGTTGTTGTTCACATAAGCAAAGTCATAAAATGCGGTGGGATAAATAGCTATAGGGATCTGATTAAATTGCTTGACGGGCAAAAAAGGTAGTTTGAAAATCTTATTTAATAATTGGAATTTGAACGTATTTCTATTTAAAAAATAGGATTTCCCATCTAACACATTGAGCTCATATCCACGGACAATTTCATTTCCATAGCCTAAACCTCTAACATTTGAATAAGGGATATTCGTGTCTTTTGAAATTTTTCCTTTGACCTGTGTGGTTAGAAAAAAATGGGAACCTAGATCAAAAAAGTACGCAATGGCTCCCGTTAATTCCCAAAAATCCACGTGGTCAGAAGGGAGAATGCCTACTTTATTGATCGAGATATCAAATTTCCGGCCTCTCAATGGGTAGGCAATTAAATCCCTAAAATCATAGGAATAGGTATAGAGCAATTGGGTGAAATTTTGTTCTTTCGTATTGAGCGCAAAATAATTCGGGTTCAATTTGACAACGGTATCGGAAATGATGGTGTGTGTATATTTTAGCTCTAAGGTTTGAAAGTCGTAAAATTTAAATCTCTTTCTCAAGATGATTCCCCCAGCCCACCTTTCACGTAATATTTTTTCGTCTGTCAAATATTGTAAGGTATCATTTCTTGTTTTATATGGGATTGTTTTCGAAGTGGAATAGCTTGTATTGAACGATAAACCCAATGTTTTTTTCTTATCTAGGTATGGATTACTATAAGTAAAATCAAGTCTTTGAGTAAATCCAGTTTCTGCTTTAATGGTTAATTTTTCATTTCGACCTTGAAAGTTATTGTGAATAAAATGGATCCCATAAATAGATCTATTTAAATCACGACCTCTTGACCACCAATCATTTAGGTTGCGGTCGGCGAGTTGGAAAATGGGGTATCCCAGAATATACCATTGCTCAAGAAATTCAAATGAAATTTTCAGGTGTCCATTGGGCAATTGGTTTAAATCTGCTTTGACCCAAATGAATAAATTGGTATTCATTAATTTGCGTCGATTGTATTCCAATCTTGCATCTAAGGAATTTATAGCTACCGAATCACCTGGTTTGAAATCTAATTCCCGATGTAGAATTTGATTTTTTGTTTTTTCATTCCCTTTGAAAAGAATGCTATCGATGCGAATAAATTGCGCGTTTGTTGAATAGGCAATGGAGATTAATAAAATGAGGATGGGCATTCGCATGCCTTAAATTTAAATAATAAGGCTGAAACAAAATTTAATACCTGATTAATTTATTCGAAAATAATCGATTCTGTATGGTTATTCCAAGTTTCAAATGAATCCAGATATTTCTTTTCAATGATGGGCCTTTTTATTTTCAAAGTGGGGGTAAGGCAATTGTTTTCGATCGTCCAATCCTCCTTTAAAATGATCATTTTAGAAATGTGTTCATATTTTTTAAATTGAGGATTGGTGTTTTTTCTTAAGGCTTCTAAACTTTCAATCAAAGTACTCGGCTCTAATTTCTTCCCTTCCAAACTCAAAACGATTAAGGCAATGGGTTGTGGTAAATTGATGCCCACCACGCAGCATTGTTCTATATGTGGATCTATAGATAAGTTATTTTCGATCGGAGCGGGTGACACATATTGTCCTTTGGCTGTTTTGAAATTATCTTTTACTCGTCCTATGATGGATAAAAAGCCATTTGAATCTATTTCACCCATATCCCCTGTTTTTAACCAACCATCCTCAAAAAGCGCTTGGGTTAATTTTTCTTCTTTGTAGTATCCCCACGAATTATAGTCGGCTTTCATTTGTATCTCTTTCGTTTCTGGGTCAATTCTCGTTTGACAGGTCTCATGAATTTTACCAACGGTCCCAATTCTTATTTCATCTCTAGGCATGAGCGAGTTTAAGCCCATATTTTCAGTCATCCCATAGGCTTCTTGGATGAAAAAATCAATTTTTTGATACCATTTTAATAGTTCAGGAGGCATAGGTGCCGCTCCGGTAATCATCAAAAAAGCTTTGTCTAAACCTAGACCTTTTTTGATTTTTTTCTTAATGATTTGATTGACAATGGGGATGCTTAAAAGTAAGTCTAACTTTTTTTGCCCACCTATTTTTTCTAAAATACCTTCTTGGAATTTACTCCAAATTCTGGGCACAGCGAGGAAGTGAGTTGGATTTGCCCGATGTAAATTCTCTTTAAAAGTTAATAGATTTTCAACGAAATAGATGGTTCCACCGGCTGCGATGCATGCAAATTCGACAATATTTCGTTCGGCAATATGGCATAATGGCAAATAAGATATAAATCTTGTTTTTGGGGTATCTAAATAGGCGATTTTCCTGGCTAAATTTAACGCCTGTGCCACCGAACTATTTGAAATCATAACCCCTTTGGGCGTTCCTGTGGTGCCTGAAGTATAAACGATGGTGGATAATTCGTCATGCTGGGGTTTATGCGGCAGGAATGGCGGGAATTCTTGGTTGAGAATTTCATTCCATTGGTATGCTTCTTTTCCTTCGGATTCGGGTGTGTGAATGATTAGAACATTTGAGGGAATTCCGCTTTTGATGGAATCCCAATGATCCAATTTGCCTACAATAAGTACTTGGCAATCGGAATGTACCAACACTTCATTTAATTGTTCCGATGTTAGCGTCGCATAAAAGGGTACTGAGACACAAGCTGCTGAAGAAATGGCTAAATCAGCTAAAATCCAATAGGCCGAATTCTTCGACAATATACCTACGTGCTTAGGCCCAGATTGGACTTTTTCTTGTAGGAATGCGGCTAGTTTATTGACCTGATTTTCAGAGGCTTGATAGGTGAAATCTATGTAATCATCTCCTAGCGGTTGTTTTAGAAAAATTTCATTGGGTTGTTTTTGGGCCCAATAATAGAAATTTTCCAAATTGCTTTGGTAGGTAGAGATCATCGTTTAATAGGTTTTATTCGCTAAAAATAAAACTTAATTCTTTTAAATCATAGACCTTAATTTCATTCGATTTTTCAAGAACTAGATGGCCATTGGGATTTACTCGAATTATTTTACCTGAAAATACTCCTGTTTCATCTTCGAATAGTGCCTTAGTTTGCATTCGGAATAAATTTTGATGGTAGACTTTATCTATTTGTTCAAAATTGTTTGCCAAGAAAAGTTGATAATAGTTTTCGATTTCGGCGGAAATGGCATTGAAAATATCTTGAATATCGATTTTGAAGGGTGATTGAGTCCATTTTTTTAATGAGCTAGCTCTTAAATGATCGAATTCGGTTTGGTTGACATTAATCCCAATTCCTACGATACAAAAGTTCCATTGACCCGCTTGAAAATTATTTTCAATAAGAATGCCGGCGATCTTTTGTTCCTCTAGGTAGATGTCATTGGGCCATTTGATTTTAATGGGTAATTCTTCTAAGATTGTGTTTTTAGCCCATTTTTGTAGCCCTTCAAGAATACCGATGGAGATAGCTTTGCTTAAATAAAATTGATTTGAGGCTTGCTGATCTTGGGGCTTCAATAAGTAAGAGACTAATAAATTTTCATTCGGTTGGGCTAGCCATTTATTTCCCCTTTGCCCTTTGCCTTCTGTTTGGTGCCCAGCAATCCAAGCAAAACCATCAGGTAACTGATATTCTAGAGCCTCCTGGAATCCTAATGAATTCGTAGAAGCACATGATTCATGATATTTGGTGTTTTTGCCTACGAACCGGGTAGGAGCTTGATATTTGTTCAAATTTTATTTGTAATTTTATGTTTACAACAACAAATTTAATTTTTTATTCGTTTAAAAATCATTTATGCCTAAAAGTCCTAAGAAAGCCGCTATTAACGTTGATTCATCTGAAGTATTAGTTCAATGTGTGGTGAAGGGAATGCAAGAGAAGAAAGCTCAAGAAATTGTCGTGATGGACTTAAGAGGTGTTCACAATGCTTTTACTGATTTTTTTGTTATTTGTTCGGGTACATCCGACACTCAAATTGAAGCCATTGCGGATTCGGTCGACAAAGAAGTTTGGGAACAAGCGCGTGTTCATGTGCATGCCATGGAGGGTAGAGCAAATCGGGAGTGGATTTTAATGGATTATTATGAAGTTATTGTGCACGTATTTTTGAAAGATAAGCGTACATTTTTCAAGTTGGAGGAGCTTTGGGGGGATGCTAAATTCACCAATATTCCAGATTAAAACCAAGTATAGTTGACAAGGCTAGTTAATTTGAAATAATTTTTAAATTTTTCGAACTAATTTGATTGTTTTAAAGTTTAAATGCCCAAATACCTAAAAACAAAATGGCTAAACAAGGAAGTAATTTTAAAAACAGTAAGCGTTCGGGAATTCAACCTAGATTACCTAAAAAGCCAGTTGGAGGTATGCAGAGTTGGCTTATGATTGGTTTAGCCATTACCATGGTTAGTATGTTCTTTTTTACAAAACAAAGGACATTGCAGGAGATCAATCAAAATCAATTTGAATCCATGATTATTCAAAAGGAAGTGGAGGGTGTTACGATTGTGAATGATCGCTTGGTCGAAGTGAGTTTGAAGTCTGCCTTCGTCAGTAAATATTTCAAGGATTCTCCTCAGGGCATGATTTCGATTAAAAAGGGCCCACATTTTGAGTTTCCGATTATTTCAAAGGAGGGCTTTGAGCATTTTCTGGAAGATCGTCAAAAGAATTTCCCACGCAATGAGCGAATTTTTGCTACTCCAGAAACGAGAACGGGTCCTTTGGATTGGTTGGGTACCTGGGGTTTCTTTATCTTAATGGGCTTAAGTTTTTACTTTTTGTTTTTCCGTATGGGAGGCAGTGGAGGCGCTGGAGGTCAAATATTTAATATTGGCAGAAGTCGTGCCACGCTAATCGAAGGGGAAGCAAAGGTGAAGATTACTTTCAATGATGTTGCGGGTTTAGATGAAGCGAAAGAGGAAATTCAAGAGATTGTTGAGTTTTTGAAATTCCCTAAAAAATTCACTGATTTGGGAGGTAAAATTCCTAAAGGTGCCTTGTTAGTCGGCCCTCCAGGTACAGGTAAAACGCTCCTTGCGAAGGCTGTTGCTGGGGAAGCGGGTGTTCCATTCTTCTCTCTTTCAGGTTCAGATTTTGTTGAGATGTTTGTGGGAGTGGGTGCTGCTCGTGTTAGGGATTTGTTCAAGCAAGCTAAGGAAAAGGCACCGTGTATTATTTTTATAGATGAAATTGATGCAGTGGGTCGATCAAGAGGAAGAGGTCAAATGCCGGGTTCTAATGATGAAAGAGAGAATACCTTGAATTCATTATTAGTTGAAATGGATGGCTTTGCTACTGATTCTGGAATTATCATTTTGGCGGCGACAAACCGTCCAGATGTATTAGATCCAGCGCTTTTAAGACCTGGTCGTTTTGATCGTACTATTTCGATTGATAAGCCAGATATTATAGGTAGAGAGGCTATTTTCAAGGTGCACTTGAAACCGGTGAAGTTGGCGCAAGGGGTAGACCCTAAAGAATTATCAGCACAAACACCAGGATTTGCTGGGGCTGAAATTGCCAATGTTTGTAATGAGGCGGCCTTAATTGCCGCACGTCGCAATAAAACGGCTGTTGACATGGATGATTTCCAAGAAGCAATGGACCGGGTGATTGGAGGCTTAGAGAAGAAAAATAAATTAATTTCACCTTTAGAAAAGAAAATAGTTGCCTTTCATGAGGCAGGTCATGCGATTGCGGGCTGGTTTCTGGAGCATGCGAATCCTTTAGTTAAAGTTTCGATTGTACCTAGAGGAGTTGCCGCTTTAGGTTATGCCCAATATTTACCTAAAGAGCAGTTTTTGTATCGCACGGAGCAATTGATGGATGAGATGTGTGTGACCTTAGGAGGAAGAGCTGCGGAGGAAATTATTTTTGGTAAAATATCTACGGGTGCACAGAACGACTTAGAGCGAATCACAAAATTAGCTTATTCGATGGTTACCGTTTATGGAATGAATGATAAGTTGGGTAATATTTCTTATTACGATTCGAAAGGGTCTGAATACCAATTTAACAAGCCTTATTCAGAGCAAACGGCGAGAGAGATCGATGAAGAAGTTCGTAAGATTATCGCGGAGGCTTATGTGCGAACAAAGAAATTGTTAAGCGATAAAAAAGATAAATTAACGATTCTAGCAGAGCAATTGTTGAAAAAAGAAGTTCTTTTTCAAAGCGATTTAGAGGAGTTGGTTGGCCCTCGTCCGTTTGAGCAATTGACCTCATATCAAGAGTTTATTAAGGGTGAAACAGAAAAGAAAAGAAAGGATGCTAAGGATGTACGAGATTTAGCAGAGAATGAGAAAAATGCGCCAAAGAAAGTTGCTACAAAGCCAAAGCCTAAAAAGAAGCCAATAGAGGAGCCTAAAGAGGAGAAAAAGCCTGCAGTGAAAAGGGTGCCAAAAGCGAAGTAAACATATAAATTGAGTGGGGGTTATTCTCCACCTTTTTTTTGGATAGTATATGATTGAAATTCAAATTCCTGCAGGCAAAAAGGCCTATTTTGCGTCTGATTTTCATCTAGGATTCCCTAACAATGCAGAATCTCTAGCTCGGGAGAAGTATATCATTTCGTGGCTCAGCCAAGTTCAAAAAGATGCATCGGACGTTTTTTTATTAGGTGATTTATTTGATTTCTGGTTTGAGTATAGTCAAGTGGTACCTAAGGGATTTGTTCGTTTTTTAGGCAAATTAGCCGAGATGAATGACGCGGGAATTCAAATTCATGTTTTTGTGGGTAATCATGATTTATGGTTAAAAAGCTATCTGAAAGATGAAGTTGGCGCCATCATTTATCAACAACCTACTGAGTTTAGTTTTAATCTTCAAGGGAAATCAGTTAAGGCTTTGTTGGGACATGGAGATGGTTTGGGTCCAGGAGATTATGGCTACAAGTTTTTAAAACAAATTTTTGTCAATCCAATATCGATTTTTTTGTTTAAAATTTTGCACCCTGATTTGGGAGTGCGCCTGGCACATTTATGGTCAAATACGCGTAAATCAGATACGATATCAGCTGGGGATGTTCCGTTTAATTCAGATACAGATTTTATTTTGAATTATGTTAGGGATCAAATGCATTTAGATGCAAAATCAAATAACATTAAAAAAGCATATGTTTTTGGGCATAGGCATCATCCCATAGCTTTTCCGTTGGGAGAGGGGGCCAACTATTATAATTTGGGTGATTGGTTTAGCCCAAATTTTAAAAATGCTTTTTACTTAGTTTTAGCTGATGAAGAATTTACATTCAAGCATAGTTCTATTATTTAGTCTCGTACTTTTTGCAGCAAGTTTAAGTTTACGGTTTCTAATGGCAAAGAAACTATTATCAAACAAATGACGATTTGGGGTCTTTGATTTAGGGAATCCTCAATTATTTTACTAATTTAAATTTTATTATTTTTTCAAATCAATTATTTATGTCCCTTTCAACCACAAGATTAGAGGTGATGACTGAGTTAGGCCGGAATATGGACAACTTTGTTGCTCAATATTTAAATCCAATTGATAGCAATTGGCAGCCTTCAGATATGCTTCCTGATTCAACAAAAGATAATTTTTTTGATGAAGTAAAGTTATTGCAAGAAGCTGCAAAAGAGTTGCCTTATGATTATTGGGCTGTGTTAATTGGAGATACGATTACTGAGGAGGCATTGCCAACGTACGAGTCTTGGTTGATGGGAATGGATACGGTAAACCAACAAGATCAAGAAAATAGCTGGGTTCGTTGGATACGCAATTGGACTGCTGAAGAAGGTAGACATGGTAATTTATTAGGGACTTATTTATACTTATCAGGTAAGGTTGACATGCATTCTGTGGCTGTTTCAACCCAGTATTTAATTGCGGATGGTTTTGATATTGGCACCTCAGGCGATCCTTATCGCAACTTCATTTATACTTCATTTCAAGAGATGGCAACCAACGTTTCTCATCGCAGAACGGCCTCATTAGCGAAACAACATGGCAACTCATTATTGTCAAGAATGTGCGCTCAGATTGCGGCGGATGAATTAAGGCATGCCAAAGCGTATAAGGCTTTTGTGACAGAAATTTTCAAATTAGATCCATCTGAAATGATGATTGCATTTGCTGATATGATGAAGAAGAAAATCGTCATGCCAGCCCATTTTTTACGCGAAATTAATGGAGCTAAAAGCTCTGTTTATGAGCACTTTTCGGATGCGGCCCAAAGAATTGGTGTGTATACAACCATGGATTATATTAGTATCATGCAAGGCTTAATTAAAGATTGGGATATTGAGAAAATGTCTGGATTAAATGATGTAGCTGAGAAGGCAAGAGATTATGTAGCTAATTTACCAACGAGGTTAGAAAAGTTGGCCGATCGGGTTAAAATTCCTGAATTGGCTTATCCGTTTACTTGGATCGTACAATAGATGAATGAAAAGTTGTCGATGGATGAGCTAAATAGGCTCGATGTGACGCAATTTAAAAATTCAGAAAAGTTTCCTTTTGTTTTGGTTTTGGATGATATCCGGAGCATGAACAATGTAGGTTCAGCATTTCGCACGGCTGATTCCTTCCGATGTTCACATATTTATTTGTGTGGAATAACGGCAAAACCCCCGCACAGAGAAATATCTAAAACAGCTTTAGGGGCTGATGAATCTGTTGATTGGACTTATTTTGACAGTCCAGCAACCTGCATAAAGGCCTTAAAAGATCTCGGTTATAAAATAATATGCATTGAGCAGGTTAAAGATGCAATCTCTTTATTTGAATTTAAACCTGATCAAAATCATACCTATGCTTTTGTGTTTGGTAATGAAGTGTTTGGTGTTAATGATTTGTTTATTCATTCGGCGGATTATTCGCTTGAAATACCTCAATTTGGAACTAAACATTCTTTAAATGTCTCTGTTTGCATGGGAATTGTCAGCTATGATTTTGTTTCAAAGATCAAAATTTAGTTTTTCCAATATTAAATTTTTAAGAGAGCGTAAAAATTTAACATACTAAAGTTTTAATTAATAATTTCTTTACATAGATTTAACATACAATTAAAATATAATATTATGAGTGAATCTGATAAAGTACTAATAGATGTTTTAGCAACAGTTGTATTGCCTAAATTAAAAGGTTTAAGCGAGAAAAATGCTAAGAAAATGGTTCAGTTGAGTCATAATGCTTTGGGAGAAATTTCTAAGAAATACCATAAGTTGATAGATGAACAAGCTAAGGATTTAGCTAAGAAAAAAGAAAAAGCAGCCAAAGCGGCCAAAAAATTAGCCATTAAGGATGCTAAAAAAAAACAAAAAGTAGCAAAAAAAGCATCTAAGCAAAAACAAGTGTCGTTATTGTTGGACGTCACAAAGCCAGCGGCAGCTACAAAGCCCGCAGTAGCGAGTGCGTCAAAGCCTAAGGCACCAGCCAAAGCTCCTGCTCGTACTTCGGCTGCCAAAAAATAATACGCTTATCCTTTAAAAATTGCGCTTATACCATTTTCTAAATGGGTATAAGCGCAATTTTTTATTTTAGCTAAAATTTGTTTTGCATATGATTTTATCCATACGTCAAGTAGTTAAAAAGTATTCAGATCATTTGGCCTTAGATCACATTGATTTAGATATTCCTCGGGCTAAGATATTTGGGTTATTAGGCCCAAATGGGGCAGGCAAAACCTCATTAATTCGCATTATCAATCAGATTACGGCCCCTGATTCAGGACAAATAATTTTTGATGGAGAGCCACTTTCACCTAAGCACGTAGACCAAATTGGTTATTTGCCAGAAGAAAGAGGGCTTTACAAGAAAATGAAAGTGGGGGATCAGTTATTGTATTTGGCGCAATTGAAAGGTATGTCAAAATCTGAGGCTATTTCAAAATTGAAAGAATGGTTTATTCGATTGGATATTAAAGATTGGTGGAATAAGCCTGTAGATGATTTATCTAAGGGTATGCAGCAGAAGACTCAATTCATTGCTACCGTAGTTCATGAACCTAAACTTTTAATTCTGGATGAGCCATTTTCTGGGTTTGATCCCATCAATGCGAATATGTTGAAGGATGAAATATTAGCCATTAAAGAGCGTGGGACAACTATTTTATTTTCAACACATCGAATGGAAACGGTAGAGGAATTATGTGATGAAATTGCGTTAATTAATCATTCAAGAGTTGTATTAGCTGGTGAAAAGATGGAAGTCCAAAATCGATACAAACAGAATATATTTAAAATTAGGTATTTGGGTGATTTGCCTGCAGATTTAAAAGGGATGGATGTTTTGTCGGTGAATGGCCAATCGGCCACATTGAAAATGAACGTTGGCATCAGTTCAAATCAGGCTATATCTGAAATCATATCGCATGTTGATCTGTTAGAATTTCAAGAAATAATCCCCTCATTCAATGATATATTTATTCAAGTTGTAAACGAAACGAATGCATATGAATAAGATCTTATTAATTATACAGCGCGAATATATAACGAGAGTATTAAAGAAGTCTTTTTGGATTTCATCTTTATTGGCTCCTGTTTTAATCACAGCTATCTATGCGATACCTATTTGGTTAGCCATGAAGGATAAAGAAGTTAAACGGGTAGAAATATTGGATTTGAGTGGATTATGGAAGAAGAGTGACCTTGTTGATAAGGAGGTAGCGTTTGTTTTTACCTCAGGAAAAGAGCAAGAGTTGAAAATGGCATTTGCCTCAAAAGGATTTGATGCGTTTGTGGCTATCCCCGAGGATGTGTTAGTGAATCCCAAAGGGGTACATATTTATTCGGCTAAGAATATAGGGATGTCTTTAAAGGAGTCTGTAGAGAAGCTTATTCAAAACAAGGTACGTCAGGAATTACTGCTTAAGGCAGGCATATCATCCCAGATTTATGAAAGCACTCAGGTTGACATAGATAGTAAGACAATTACGGTGTCTAATGATGGCAAAGAGACAAGTTCTAGTTCCGGCGGAGCCATGATTTTAGCTGGAATCATGGGATTTGTTTTGTATTTCACCTTGTTGTTATATGGCTCTCAAGTGATGAATGGGGTTATTGAAGAAAAAAGCAGCCGGATTATTGAGGTGATTATTTCTTCGGTTAAACCTTATCAATTGCTATTAGGAAAGATCATTGGAGTGGGTTTAGTGGGCCTAACGCAGTTTTTGCTATGGATTGTTTTGACCATTGGCTTAACGCAGATTACGGGTAAATTTTACGGAGAAAAAGTGAAAAATAACCTTACCCAAATTCAAAAAGTAGACTCAGAAAAGCAAAGCAAAGTAATCGCAAAAAGTGATGAAGGTTCACCTATGTCAGAAGTGACTAAGGTGTTGGAAAGCACGAATATACCTATGATTATAGCAGCTTTCTTGTTTTATTTTTTTGTTGGATATATGCTGTATAGCTCTTTGTTTGCGGCGATCGGTTCAGCGGTGGAAAGTGCTACAGAGGCCCAGCAATTTACTTTTATCGTGATGATCCCTATTATATTGTCCTTTTTAATGGCACAGTACACCATACAGGATCCTGATAGCAATATCGCATTTTGGGCGTCAATGATCCCATTTACTTCGCCAATAAACATGATGGTCCGCCTGCCTTATGGGGTTCCTGGTTGGGAATTAATCTTGTCTATGACTTTATTAGTTTTAGGGTTCTTAGGCTGTAGCTGGGTTTCTGCTCGAATATATCGGGTAGGTATTCTGATGTATGGAAAGAAAGTGACCTGGAAGGAATTGGGCAAATGGTTATTTTATAAAGGGTAATTAGATATTTAGCCATTTATCTAATTCTAATTCATTGAATCCAGCGATTATTCCTTTTTTGCCAACAATGATTGGGCGTTTGATAGCAGAGTTTTTCTCTAAAAGGAATTCAAATGCTCTTTTTGGATCATTTAATGCCAACTTAATTTCCTCTGGCAATTGTCTGTAAGTTGACCCTTGTTTATTAAATACTTTTTCTAGCGTCAATTGGTCTATAAAATCTTGTAGAACTTCAGGGCTGAGTTTATTTTTTTTATAATTAAAGAATTCAAACGAAATACCCTTTTTTTGTAGGTATTCGAATGTTTTTTTCATGGTATTGCAGGCTGGAATTCCGTAAATTTTCAACATTGTATTAATAATTTAGTTTTCTTGTTTTGTGTGTCAATTTTGGTGGTATTTTTGTAAACTTATTACAAAATTAATACAAATAGCCATATGGAATATAGAATTGAAAAGGATACGATGGGCAAGGTTAAAGTGCCTGCGCATGTATATTGGGGGGCACAAACTCAGCGTTCGATAGAAAACTTTCCTATCGCTCAGGATATCAATAAAATGCCAAAGGAAATTATTCGGGCCTTTGCATATCTAAAAAAGGCTGCGGCTATCACAAATTTTGAGGCTGGCGTTCTAGACGAGGGGAAGAAAAATTTAATTTCAGCAGTTTGTGATGAAATTTTAGCGGGTCAATGGGC
>CANIYB010000008.1 GCA_947471105.1 Cytophagaceae bacterium | reverse complement strand
TCTAAATTGGAGTACATTTGGTTGGATGGTTATAAACCTACCCAGAGTTTACGTTCTAAAACTAAAATCGAAAATAATTTTAGTGGAAAGTTAGCGGATTGTGATATGTGGTGTTTTGATGGTTCATCTACGGAGCAAGCTCCAGGTGGTTCTTCAGATTGTCTTTTGCGTCCAGTATTTATTTGCCCAGATCCGGCTCGTAAAAATGCATATTTGGTCATGTGTGATGTTTTAAATTCAGATGGAACTCCTCACGTATCGAATGGCCGCGCGACTATTGAGGATGATGACAATGATTTTTGGTTCGGTTTTGAACAAGAATATTTTTTATGGGATCCAGAAACAAATAAACCTTTAGGTTTTCCAGCCAATGGATATCCTGCGCCACAAGGACCCTATTATTGTTCAGTAGGCGCTACGAATGCCTATGGACGAGAGATCGTTGAAGAGCATTTGGACTTATGTATTGAAGCTGGGCTTAATATTGAAGGTATTAATGCTGAGGTAGCTGCAGGTCAGTGGGAATTTCAAATGTTTGCTAAAGGTGCTAAAGAAGCAGGAGATCAAATTTGGATTGGACGTTATTTATTAGAGCGTTTAGGTGAGAAATTTGGTGTGTCAATTAACTGGCATTGTAAGCCTTTAGGTGAATTAGATTGGAATGGATCAGGGATGCATGCCAACTTCTCTAACACTGCTTTACGTACTGCCGGTAAAAAAGAAACGTATGACGCTATATGTTCAGCATTTGCTCCTTTCGTAAAAGAGCATATTGATGTTTATGGTGCTGATAATCATTTGCGTTTAACGGGTAAGCACGAAACTCAATCGATTGATTCTTTCTCTTATGGTGTTTCAGATCGTGGTGCGTCTATTCGTATCCCTATCGCAACAGTAGAAAAAGGATGGAAAGGCTGGTTAGAAGATCGTAGACCTAATTCTGCTGCAGATCCTTACAAAGTGGCTGCGCGTATTATCAAAACAGTTAAGACTGCTAAATATTAATTTATCTTGCATTTATATACTTTTATGAAATGAAATGGCGGGTTTTCCCGCCATTTTTGTTTTACCTTTGTAGCCATATTTTATCAAATGAAAAAGTTCGCTTTTTATACCTTAGGATGTAAATTGAATTTTGCAGAATCTAGTTCAATAGCTCGTAGTTTGGAACCTATGGGTTTTACTCGTGTAGATTTTCAAGATTCTCCTAATTTGTTTGTTATTAATACCTGTAGTGTGACCGAACAAGCAGATAAAAAGTGCAAAAAAGTTGTCCGTGAAGCAAAAAAAATCAATCCAGATTCCACAGTGGTTATCATGGGCTGTTATGCGCAATTAAAACCCGAAGAAATAGCCAGTATTCCGGGTGTGGATTTAGTGTTGGGGGCCAACGAAAAATTCCGGTTACCTGATTTACTCCCCCCCTATTTAAATAAAAAAAATACAAAGCTTCCTAAATTATTGGCCTCCGAAATTAGGTATGACTTAGATTACCATGCCTCTTATTCAGTGAATGACAGAACTAGGACTTTTTTGAAGGTACAAGATGGATGTGATTATCCTTGCTCCTATTGCACAATCCCCCTTGCTCGCGGTCAATCTCGTTCAGATAGTGTGGAAAGTGTTTTAGCTTTAATTGAAGAAATAGCCTTAAAAGGAATAAAAGAAATCGTGTTAACGGGTGTGAATATTGGTGATTTTGGAATACAACATGGAAAACGTGAAGAAACATTTTTTGATTTAATCAAAGCGATCGAATTAAAATCTAGTATTAGTCGATTTCGCATATCTTCCATTGAGCCTAATTTAATTACACCGGAAATAATTACTTTCTTGGCAAGTTCCAAGTCTTTTGTACCTCACTTTCACATACCCTTGCAATCTGGATCGAATACCGTTTTGCGCTTAATGAAACGTCGATATCAAAGAGAATTATATGTAAGCCGTGTTTCCTTAATTAAATCATTGATGCCAAATGCGTGCATTGGTGTAGATGTTATTGTGGGACATCCAGGCGAAACGCACGAATTATTTTTAGAAACCTATCAGTTTTTGCAGGAACTTGATATTTCATATTTACATGTATTCCCATATTCAGAAAGGGCCAACACTTTTGCAACCGTAATTTCCCCTAAAATTGATGGCTCTCAAAAATCGGAAAGATCTAAGATGTTACACATACTTTCTGACAAAAAAAGACATGCTTTTTATGAAAGCCAAATAGGGAAAAAGGGTGAAGTTTTGTTTGAAGAATCGAATGAAAATGGATTTATGGAAGGTTTTTCCGAAAACTATGTACGTTTTCAGTCCGAATACGATCCATTGCTTATTAATACCGTTCAATCCGTTCGTTACAAATCAATCACAGAAAATGGGGAAGTGAAGGGAGATGTTTTATTTTCAAATGCTATCGCTTAATTTTTAGTATCTGAAATAAATTGTTCAATATTTTTTAAAATTCGAATTCTGTTTTCTTCTGTTAATTCAAAATCGTGATCGATGTCTTCAAAGACTATTCTTGTATTTGAATTAAAGTTGTATTTTTTCTCAATTTCTTTGCCTCCATAAATATCTTGTAGCCCCTGTATAATTAACATAGGTGTTTTGACATGTTTTAAATGTTCGTGCCGATATGCTTCTTCCTCATTATCAGGATGTTTAAATGGATAGCCCAGCGCAATTATTTTGTGAACGGGATGATTAAATGAAACCATGGTGGCAACAATCGCCCCAGCACTTCTCCCAATTAACGTAATTTCAGTATTCTTAGGAATTTTGCTCAACCTTTTGGCTAATTTTTCTATTCTTAAAAAAATATCATTGGGATTATTTAGAAATGCCACGTGCATTTTATAATCCTTAGGACTCAGAATAATTAGATAAAATTGTTCCTTAATACGGAAATATAAGTTTCTTATGAAGGGCTTTTTTTTTATAAATTGAGGTATAATTCGAACGATAAAAGGATACACTTTTCTTCTAAATAAAGAGTATGAGTCATTGAATACATCAAAATGGATTCCTTTTATTTTTGAAAGAATATCTGTGTATAAATAACTGTCTTTTTCTAGGTTTTCTCGGCCAATCAATAAGGTGATTTTGTTTGTCTTCATAAGCTCTAAAAATGAATGAAGATCAAACTTCAATCTAAATTTAACCTGTTTAAAAACAAAAAAGCCGAAAACTATAAGTTTTCGACTTTTTGATTGAAACAAAACCACAAGAACCATTACTTGCGGCTTTGTTAGTAGAAAGATTACTCTGCTATAGCTTCATCGTGCTGAGATAAATCTAATCCAAGTCTTTCTTCCTCCTCATTTACACGTAGAGGTATGATTTTATCTGTTATGATTAACAACAAGTAAGAGACACCAAAGGCAAATGCAGAAACAATCGCCAATGCTAAAATGTGTTTCATGAAAAGAGCTGTTTCACCATAAAATAATCCATTTTCAACTACTGCAGCATTCACTGCGCTTGTTGCAAAAATACCGGTCATTAACATTCCAACCATTCCACCTACTCCATGGCAAGGAAATACATCTAAAGTATCATCTAAATTAGAACTAGCTCTCCAATGTGCCACTACGTTTGAAATGATCGCTGCAATAACACCGATAAAGATGGCAACAGGGACAGTAACAAAACCGGCTGCAGGTGTGATAGCTACTAAACCAACTACCGCGCCAATACAAAATCCTAAAGCTGATACTTTTTTACCACGAGTCACATCAAATAAGATCCATGATAAACCTGCCGCTGCGGCAGCTACGTGAGTGGTAGCAAAAGCAGTCACAGCTAGACCATTTGCCCCAACAGCTGAACCCGCATTAAATCCAAACCAACCGAACCATAATAAACCCGTACCTAATAAAACGTAAGGAATGTTAGCCGGAGGCAAGATGTTAGACTCTATGTGTGACTTACGACGACGTAAGTAAAGAGCACCTGCTAAAGCAGCCCAACCAGCTGACATGTGTACAACGGTTCCACCAGCAAAATCTAAAACACCTAAATTAAATAAGAATCCATCTGGATGCCAAGTCCAATGCGCCAACGGAGCATAAACAACCACACAGAATAAAATCATAAATAATACAAATGCTCTGAAGTTTATTCGTTCTGCCAAAGCACCCGAAATAAGAGCCGGTGTAATAACTGCAAATTTCATTTGAAAAAATGCAAATAATGCAAAAGGAATAGTAAACTTCAATTGGTCAGTACTTCCTAAAGATAATTTGTGATCAAAAACACCATTGAACATGAAAAATGTTCGCGGGTCCCCAATCCAACCACCTAAAGAGTCGCCAAAGGCTAAACTAAATCCAAAAACAATCCAAATAACAGAAATTACTCCCATGGCAATAAATGATTGCAACATAGTTGAAATAACGTTTTTGTGATTAACCATTCCACCATAAAAGTAAGCTAAGCCTGGTGTCATTAATAGAACTAATCCTGATGCTACGATCATCCAAGCGGTATCACCAGTGTCTAAGCCTTCAGTTGGCATTACACCAGGTACACTTGTTAAAAATAATGCGGCTACTGCTATCGCGAGCAATACAAGTAGCGGAATCCATGTTGGTTTTTGTGTCGTCATGTTTACAAAAATTTAAAGGTGAATAAATTGATTATTAATATTTATAAATGAAGTGTAATCCGAATGTAGTTTGTGATTTTTGAGATTTGCCATCTCCGTCCGTAAATTGAGCTGTTTTGTATGCATCGCTTCTTAATTCAGGCTTGATCAATAAGTGACCATTTGCGGCAGTGAATGTAGCAGTCAAAGTGAATGAAGAAACACTTGTTCCTTTTCCATCCGCATCTCTTAATGCTCTTGCTCCAGATGTATTATCAAATACTTCATAACGACCTCCTAAGCTAAATCCATCTGTAAAAGCATAATTAGAATATAGAGCAACTCCTCCCCATGTCTTACTATTTCCTACAGATCCACCCCCTTGAAAATCGCCAGTTTGCGATCCGTAAGCTGCATTTAATCCTAATAGATATTTAGGCGAAATTTGATAAGAAGTAGTTAAATCAGTCAAGCTATATGAACCTGAATCATCTTTTCCTGAAGCTAATGGTGCTGATTCGTTAGACGATATACCATTAAAATATAGATTCCAACCTGAAGCAGGCGAAGCAAATACTTGATAAATAAATCCTTTAGATGCATTGTTATCATTTAAATTATCAACATTGTTGACCAATCCAGCCATGGCCGCAAATTTATCAGTAAATGCATAATTTGCTTTCAATCCAATGTGATAAAATGGACCATTGTTGAATAAGTTCGATAACGAATAGTTGTAATTAACAGGAGCATCGATTACTTCATATCCAATATGAGTACCAAATTGACCTGCTGTAAAAGTTAATTTATCACTCGCTTTCCAATTGAAGTATGCTTGCTTAATAGCTAAAGCTGTAGTTCCTTTTCCTAAAGGTCCAATCGCATTTCCATATTGACCCAAATCTGCATTAGGTCCGAAAGTTAAATCGACTACTACATCAGATGTTTTTGTGCTGTATCCAAATTTTGTCTGAACAAGTCCCAATGAAAATTGACTCGACTTCTGATCGAACGCTCTTTCATATCCAGAGACTCCTAGATTACTTCTGTTGGTCGGACTGTTAAAGTTTAACATATAGTACGAATCTATGTAACCCGAAAATGTAAACTTAGGCGCTTCCGCTTCTTTTTCTTGGGAAAATCCACAAAAGGATACTAGGCCTAAAAGTGCAGTAAAGATTGATTTTTTCATGTGCGGTAATTGTTTAGTGTGAATAAATGCTTGATTACGAAACAAATATTATCACAAAAAATATATAAAGCAAGAAAAATAGATAAAAATTTAACTGATTTTTAAACATTTTACAAAAAAGTAGCAAAAACAAGTATATTTTTAAACCTATATTTTAATAATTTACAAATTTGGATAAAAATAATGCTTTAAATAAACTTAAGGTTTTCGATTTCTTGGAATAATTAAATTTAAGATATTTTAGATTTTTTTTCTTTTATAGTATTTTTTAAACAAAAAAAATAGCCCACCTGGTGGGCTATTAAAATACTTAAGAATGATTTCTATTATATTAGAATAAAATGAATCATTTTACTCTGCATGAAGCCAAGATTTTTTGGCCATTAATGTTTCTTTATCTTCTACATGGTCAGGATCTGGAACGCAGCAATCTACCGGACAAACTGCAGCACACTGGGGTTCCTCGTGAAATCCAGTGCATTCCGTACACTTATCAGGTACTATATAATAAAACTCTTCTGATACGGGTTCAATATTTGTTTTGGCATCCATGGAACTTCCATCTTCTAGTTCCACTTCAGTCAATGAAGTTCCTCCAGCCCAAGTCCATTCGATCCCACCTTCATAAATTGCTGTGTTTGGGCATTCTGGTTCGCAAGCCCCACAGTTAATGCATTCTTCGGTAATTATTATCGCCATAACAATAAATATATTTTACGCAATTTACTAACATAATTTTGAATAGTATATAATTTATATGGACTAACAGAAAAAATTTAGAACTTTGTTAGATATAATAATATAATTTATGCCTCACGCTCAGTTTTTAGAACTAATTAAATTTCTTGATCATTATTTTAGCTCTGAAAAAAACAAGGAAAAAATAGAATTATTTATAGATAAAGCTGTAAATGAGAATCCTTGGTTTACGGATTCATTCCTTCGAATAGCTATGAACGCCATTCAAAAACAATTTTTTTCATGTATGGCTTGGCAAGATTTTTTTGTCACACATCCTGAAAAAGCTAAATCTAAATCGCAAATCGGTTTAATTTTGGCAGGTAATCTTCCTGCTATAGGTTTACATGATTTATTAATGGTATTGGCTTCGGGTCAAATAGCCAATATTAAATTAAGTTCTCAAGACAAATCGCTTATGCATTTATATGTATTAGCGATGAAAGAATTTGATCCATTGATCCCTATTCATTTTATTGATCGTCTTCAAGGGATGGATGCTGTAATTGCCACCGGAAGTGACTTTTCCGGAGGATATTTTTCACATTATTTCTCAACAATCCCACATATTATTCGTAAAAATAGAAGTTCATTGGCCGTTTTAAGAGGCAATGAATCCATTAATGATTTTCAAGGTTTAGCCGAGGACATTTTTACTTATTATGGGTTAGGCTGTCGAAATGTATCTACTTTAGCTATTCCCAAGGACTATGATTTAATTCCTTTATTTGATGTATTATCTAAGGAAGATTGGGTTTTAAACCATTCTAAGTATGCTAATAATTTACAATATTACCGAACCCTATATTTATTAAATCAGATACCTCATTTTGACTTAGGGAATAGCATTGTCACTGAAAATGAGGAATTAGTCTCACCAGTAGGTGTTTTATACATTCATCGCTATGAAAATGAAGGTTCTTTGCAAAAGTGGATTTCCGAAAGAGAAGAAAAAATACAATGTAAAGTGGGTATTAATGTAGATTTTGGACAGAGTCAACATCCTGCTTTAGACGATTTCGCAGATGGAGTTAACACCTATGATTTTTTAGTCAATTTGGCATAAGTTAGAAATAAAGCCCAAGCCCCTAACCCACCGACTATTGCACCCATAACCACATCCAAAGGATAATGCGCGCCCAGATATATGCGACTATATGCAATCAATGTGGCCCAAACCAATAGTAATGAGCCGATCGGTTTATTTCTAGTGATTAAAAAAAATCCGATTGCGACGGCAAATGCATTGGCAGAATGTGATGAACAGAATCCGTATAAGCCACCGCAGCCGTCTGGTAAATGGATCCAGGATTGAAATGCATCGACATGACAGGGTCTTAAACGCTTGAATAAAGGCTTTAAAATACTTGAACTCACTTGGTCAGCGAGAATAACCGTCGAAATTAAATACAAAATAGTTTTCCAAACCATTAATTTATATTCTTTATATAAGAGATATATCAAAAAAGCATATAAGGGAATCCAGGTTAATTTTCCTGATATAATGACCATTGGCTGATCTAGCCAAGGTGTATGTGCTTGATTAATGAGTTGAAACAAATCACTATCCCAAGTTGGAAACATGTTTTAAAATTTAAATTCAGCTCTAATTCTTGCAATTGTCGCCTCAGCTATCGGTTTCACTTTCT
Source organism: Cytophagaceae bacterium (assembly GCA_947471105.1). Lineage (GTDB taxonomy): Bacteria > Bacteroidota > Bacteroidia > Cytophagales > Spirosomataceae > Aquirufa. Next base: position 11,050 of record CANIYB010000008.1, on the reverse strand, counting down.
TTTCGCCAATTTGTAATTTTTCTTCAATCAGCTCTGGATGCGCCATATAGAAATCAAATTTTTCTCTAGCTTCTTTGAAATAATGAAGCATTAAATTAAATAATGCTTGCTTAGCATGTCCATACCCATAGCCGCCAGCTAGATAATTGGCACGCATTTCTGCTATTTCAGATTTGCTAGCCATCAATTGATACAATCTAAATGTAATATCATTCTCAGGATCTTTAGGATCTTCCAATGCCGTTGTATCCGTTACAATTTTTTTAATTTGTTTTTGAAGCTCCTTTTCAGGTAAAAAAATATCAATGTAATTATTCAAGGACTTACTCATTTTTGCCCCATCAATCCCAGGTATAGTCATCACGTCTTCATTTATCCTAGCCTCAGGAAGAACAAAAATATCTTTATTGTATTTCTTATTGACCGAATTAGCAATATCGCGAGTCATTTCAATGTGCTGCCTTTGATCTTTTCCTACTGGTATAATTTGGGCATTATACAAAACGATGTCAGCAGCCTGTAAAACTGGATAGGTAAATAAACCAGCATTTACATCCGATAATTTTTCTGCTTTATCCTTAAAACTATGTGCGTTTGCCAACATAGGAAACGGGGTAAAGCAGTTTAAATACCACATTAATTCTGTGTGATATGGGGCTAATTTTGATTGCCTATAGAAATAATTTTTTTCTGTATCAAAACCAAAAGCTAACCATGCAGCTGCGATGGATAGTGTGTTATTACGTATACTTTCTCCATCTTTTAAGGATGTTAACGTATGCAAGTCAGCAATAAATAAAAAGGAATCATTACCAGGTAACTTAGAAAGTTCGACTGCTGGAATAATCGCACCTAAAATATTTCCTAAATGGGGTTTTCCAGAAGCCTGAATGCCCGTTAAAATACGCATAGCTTATTTAAATAATTTATACAAAAATCAATAAAATAGACCAAAACTCCAAGCGAATTGTTCTTGGGCATTCAAGCAAAATTTACTAATTTCGTTTTAACGATCTCATCCATTTTTAATGTCACTCACCCCCAGCCTTTTGAAGTTTTTATTGGATTTAAAATCCAACAATTCACGTGAATGGTTTGGTGCTAATAAAGAGCTTTATGCAGATTTGAAAATGAAATTTGAAGAATTTGTATCCCAACTTATTTTAGAATTTGGGGAATTTGAGAATTTAGACGGAGTGCAAGTTAAAAATTGTACCTATCGGATTAATCGAGATGTCCGGTTTACTAAAAATAAAGATCCTTATAAAACGTGGTTTTCAGCGAGTTTTTCTGAGGGAGGTCGTAAGTCGGGGTTTATGGACTATTATTTACATATTGAACCTAATGGTAAATCCTTTTTAGGCGGTGGCATGTATAATCCAAGTCCAGAACAATTAGCTAAATATCGACAAGAAATAGATTACAATGCGCAGGGTTTGCGAAAAATTATAGACCAACCAAATTTTGTTAAAATATTTGGAAAGGCAGAAGGTGAAAGTTTGAAAAACACGCCTAAGGGATTTGATGCATTACATCCTGATGCAGATTTACTTAAGGTAAAAACCATGTTCTTTTGGCATCATTTTACAGATGCTGAGGTGACTTCAGGTCAGTTTGTTGATTTGGTTATTAATAAAGCCAAAGTCCTAAAACCCTATTTAGATTTCTTGAACGCCACTTTTTTTGATAAAGAACCTTTTATAAAAGTTTAGTTTTATATGCAATTTTCCCACTTACATAATCATTCTCAATTTTCTTTACTAGATGGCGCATCTAAGATTTCTTCTATGTTCAAAAAAGCAAAGGAGGATAATATGCCAGCCGTGGCTATTACAGATCATGGAAATATGTTTGGGGTATTTCAATTTGTGGCTGAAGCTGGAAAGCATGGAGTAAAGCCCATCGTAGGATGTGAATTTTATTTGGTGACTGATCGACATAAACAAGTTTTCACAAAGGAGTTAAAAGATAAAAGGTACCATCAATTATTCTTAGCTAAGAATCCAGAAGGATATCAAAACTTGATCAAATTATGTTCCTTGGGTTTTATGGAAGGTATGTATTCAAAATACCCCAGGATTGATAAAGAATTAGTTTTAAAATACCATAAAGGGCTTATTGCAACGACCTGCTGCTTAGGAGCCAGTGTACCCCAAGCTATTTTACGCTCTGGTGAGGATGAAGCTGAAAAGGAATTTAAATGGTGGTTAGATTTATTTGGTGAAGATTATTATGTGGAAGTTCAAAACCATCACATTCCTGAGCAACAAGTTGTTAATGAGGTTTTATTGCGTTTTGCGAAGAAGTATAATGTCAAAGTTATTGCTTCCAATGATAGTCACTATTTAGATCAAAAAGACGCAAATGCGCATGACATTTTGTTGTGTATTAATACAGGTGAGAAACAAAGTACGCCAAGTTATAAAGACATAGAAGGTGATTTTGATATGAAAGGAAAGCGCTTTGCTTTTTATAATGATCAATTTTATTTTAAGACGACTCAGGAAATGACTGATCTTTGGTCGCATATTCCTGAGGCCATTGACAATACGAATGAAATTGTGGGCAAGGTTGAAATTCTTGAATTAAAAAAAGATGTTTTACTGCCCAATTTCACCATTCCCTCCACTTTTTTAAGTCAAGATGATTTCTTAGAACATTTGACGATGGTTGGGGCTAAAAAGAGGTATGTTGATATTTCGATGGTTGTCGAGGAGCGGATTAAATTTGAATTACATACGATTAGAACGATGGGATTTGCGGGTTATTTTCTAATCGTAGCTGATTTCATTAATGCAGGAAAGGATTTAGGGGTTTATGTAGGTCCTGGAAGAGGTAGTGCTGCGGGTTCTGTGGTTGCTTATTGTTTGGGAATTACGAATATAGATCCCATCAAATACAATTTACTTTTTGAACGTTTTTTAAATCCGGATCGTAAATCACTTCCCGATATTGATACGGATTTTGATGATGAAGGCCGACAAAAGGTAATTGATTATGTAGTTGAAAAATATGGTCGAAATCAAGTTGCCCATATTGCCACCTATGGTACGATGGCGGCTAAAATGTCTTTGAAAGATGTAGCGCGTGTATTAGACTTGCCTTTGTCTGAGTCGAATGCCTTGGCTAAATTAGTCCCAGAAAGACCTAAAATCACATTAGAGCGTATATTTAATGCTTCATTGACCGGCGATGGTAGTTTAGCAGATCGAGAAAATTTAAGTTCGGATGAATTAGAGCAGGTCAAGCAATTGAGGCAAATAAAATCTTCTGGGGGCTTACCTTCAAGGGTCATTGAATCAGCTATGATTTTGGAAGGTTCCGTCAGAGGAACGGGAATACATGCGGCAGGTATCATCATTGCCCCTCATGATTTAACTGATATCATGCCTGTAGCCACTTCCAAGGATGTTAGTTTATTGATTACTCAGTTTGATGGCTCGGTGATTGAAAATGCGGGAGTTATTAAAATGGACTTTTTGGGGTTAAAGACTTTGTCGATCTTAAAAGAGGCGATTCGATTAATTGAGCAAAATCATAAAATTACCATTGACTTAGATGCTATACCATTAGATGATGCGCTCACCTTTGAAATGTATCAGAGGGGTGAAACCAATGCTACATTCCAGTTTGAATCGGCGGGTATGCAAAAGCATTTAAGGGACTTAAAACCAGACCAGTTTTCAGATTTAATTGCCATGAATGCCCTGTTTAGGCCAGGTCCTATGGTGTATATTCCTAATTACATTGCCAGGAAACATGGTCGGGAGAAAATTGAATATGATGTTCCAGAAATGGAGGAATATTTGAGTGATACGTATGGCATTACGGTTTATCAAGAGCAAGTAATGCAATTATCTCAAAAACTGGCCAATTTCACAAAAGGCGATGCCGATGTTTTGCGGAAGGCCATGGGTAAAAAAGATAAACCTACCATCGATAAAATGAAGGGTAAGTTTATTGACGGTGGACTTTCGAATTCACACCCTCCAGATAAATTAGAGAAAATTTGGTCGGATTGGGAGTCGTTTGCTGAATATGCATTTAACAAGTCCCATTCAACTTGCTATGGTTTAGTTGCTTATCAAACGGGATATTTAAAGGCCAATTATGCCCCTGAATATATGTCGGCTGTATTATCTAACTCCTTAGGTAATATTGAGAAGATTACATTTTTCATGGATGAATGTAAACGTATGGGCTTAAGTTTATTGGTTCCTGATGTAAATGAATCATCAAGGTCATTTGCTGTAAATAAAAAAGGTCAAATCAGGTTTGGTTTAGGAGCTATTAAAGGTGTGGGGGAAGCGGCAGTAGATTCTATCGTGGAAGAAAGACAAGCGAGAGGTGAATATAAGGATATTTTTGATTTTGTGGCTCGTATCAATAGTCGTCAGGTTAATAGAAGATGTTTGGAATCCTTAGCTTTAGCAGGTGCTTTTGATTGTTTTACTGATATTCAGAGGTCACAATTCTTTGCGATTGACAATGATGGAATTACGTTTATCGAAAAGATTGTGCGCTATTCGGCTAAAATTTCTGAGTTGAAAGCTGCTGCCACGCAATCCTTATTTGGTGAACTTGGAGCTGGTACGGGGAATGATATTTCGATGCCTAAAATTCCTGTAACAGAGCCTTGGTCTGTCATGGAGCAATTGAAAAATGAGAAAGAGGTTGTAGGCGTTTACATTTCAGGACATCCTTTGGATGAATATAAAATTGAAATTCAGAATTTTTGTAACTCTAATTCGGGTTTATTAGAATCCAAGCCCAACATTGTTCAGTCTTTTGCCGGAATTGTAACTAAAATTAATGTTAGAACTTCTGCGAATGGAAATCAGTTTATGATTTTTACTTTGGAAGATTATGCCGGAAATTATGAATTTGCTTTGTTTGCTAAAGATTTTATTCAATTTGAAAGGTTTATAGCTCAAGATCGATTGTTATATATCCAAGGATCTTATCAGTTGAAAAATAAGCATACTGACCAAATGGTTTTTAAAATCCAGTCGATTGAGTTATTGACCGAGTTGTTAGAAGAGCGTACCAAAGAACTTAGATTGCGTTTAAATTTATCGCATTTGAATTTAGAAACGGTCGATTATCTGGAAGATTTATTTGATCAATACAAAGGGAACAAAAAAGTCATTTTAGAGGTTTATGATGAGCAAGACCGAGTTCAATTAGATTTTCTATCTAGAAAAGTTCAATTAACGATAAGTAAAGCGTTAGTGATGGATTTGAGTAAGGTAGAAAATATAGGTTTTAAATTAATTATTTAATTTTTTTTGATGAACGATTTGTTTATCAGTATTTGTTTTAATTTTGAATTTTAAAATATAAATCAAACAATGGGAAAATACGTAGAAGCAACAGATGCAAATTTTCAAGAGTTAATAGGTACTGACACACCAGTTTTAGTCGATTTTTGGGCTGAATGGTGCGGTCCTTGTAAAATGATTGGTCCCATCGTGGAAGAATTAGCAGGAGAAGTAGAAGGCCAAGCCATTGTGGCTAAGATGAATGTAGATTTGAACTCTGCAGTTCCCGCTTCATTTGGTATTCGCTCAATCCCTACACTTATGGTCTTTAAAAATGGTGAAATGGTCGAGAGATTAGTGGGGGGTAATATTCCAAAATCGGTCTTATCAGAAACGCTTTTAAAGCATGTTTAGGATTTAATTTCCTTTTCAACCTCATTGATGGCCTGTAAAATAATTTTACAGGCTATTTTTATTTCTTTTGTTGTGATGATTAAGGGAGGAGCTATGCGCAACGAATTATTGCAAAACAAAAACCAATCGGTAATCAATCCACTCTTTAGGCAATTCGCGATAATTTTTTGAATGATTTCAAAATTTTCAAACTCAACAGCAATCATTAATCCTGCTGCTCGAACTTCCTTGATCATGGGATGTATCAAAAGGTCCTTAAATAACTGGCTTTTTGAAGGAACATCTTCCATTAAATTTTCGTCAATAATATAGTTTAAAGTTGCTAGCGATGCGGCACAGTTTACTGGATGACCCCCAAATGTGGTTATATGGCCTAAAACTGGATCAAAACTTAGTGATTTCATTAAATTTTCATTGGCGATAAAGGCGCCAATGGGCATCCCTCCACCCATTCCTTTAGCCGTTAAAAGAATATCAGGTACAATTTCCATATCCTCATAGGCCCAAAATGTTCCTGTTCTTCCAAACCCTGTTTGAATTTCATCTATAATTAATAAAGTTCCTGTCTCGTCGCAACGCTTTCTTAACGATTTGAAATATGATTTCGATGCTTTTCGAACTCCCGACTCCCCTCCTATTATTTCGATTATGATGGCTGCAGTCTTATTATTTATATGGACTAAATCCTCCTCATGTCCATAATGTATATGAGTAATATTAGGCAATAAAGGTCTGAATGAATTTTTGAAATTTTCATCTCCAGCCAGAGATAATGCGCCTTGAGTGCTTCCGTGATAGGCGTTTATGCAGGATATAAAATTAGTTCTCCCAGTATATCTTTTGGCTAATTTCATCGCCCCTTCCACCGCTTCAGTCCCTGAATTGGTAAAGTATACTTGATTTAATGTGGGTATTTTTGTTGAATTGACCAATGCCTGCGCGAGTAACACCTGTGGAGATTGTATATATTCTCCATAGACCATCAGATGCATGTATAGATCTAATTGCTTTTTAATCGCTGATATGATCTTTTTATTTCGATGGCCTACATTAGACACTGCAATTCCCGAAATTAGATCTATATAGGACTTACCTTCTTTATCATATAAATAAATACCTTTTGCTTTGACAATTTCTAATGCCAATGGACTATCTGAAGTAGGTGCTAGAAATTTTTGAAAAAGCTGTCGGTTTGTAAAACTCCTCATAAGGTAAATTTACAACGTTCTCGTTATTTTTGCTAAATCAATTATCCAAATTATCAACCACTTATCATTTTATCAGTTTACTGATTAAAAATGTATCTATTTTTGTTCATGCTTAAATATTTAACTATTCTTTTTTGCTTATTATCAATTAATACTTTTAGCCAAACCGTCAGTGGTTCCATAAAAGATAAAAAGGGTGATGTGCTTCCATTTGCTACTGTTTGGGTTTCAGATTTAAATAAGGGGACTTTAGCGAACGAGGATGGTCTATATGCCATACAAGTTCCGATAGGAAATCATGAATTAGTATTTCGTTTTTTGGGGCATAGTCCATATTCAAAAAAAGTTACTATTGAAAAAAGTACTGATAAAATAGAGATTAATGTTGTTTTGGAGGAGCAAGCAGTTTCATTAGCTGAAGTAAATGTGGGTGGATTAAAAGAAGATCCGGCAATTGGCATCATGCGAAGAATGATTTCGATGGCTCCTTTTCATACGAAGGAAGTAGATCAATACAGCGCTAAGGCCTATGTGAAAGGAGTTGGTAAGATCACTTCTATTTCGAAGATGATGAATGCTTTAGTTGGCAAGAAAATTGAAAAAGAAGCAGGAATTAAAGTCGGTTCTACTTATGTATTAGAGGGAATAAATCAAGTTAATTATCAAAAGCCCAATAAAATAACAGAAAAGGTACTGTCAAATCGAAATAATTTACCGGCAGTATTAAGAAATGCGGATGCTCCCAATTTACGCGTGACACAAACAAATTTTTATTCGCCTAAAATTTGGGGATATTTGATTTCGCCAGTTTCGCCCAATGCGTTTCAGTTTTATAAATTTGCGTATATCGGTAGTTTTATTGTTAATGGCCAGACCATTAGTAAAATTCAAATAAGCCCGAAGTCGACTTATCAGGATTTGTTTGAAGGAGTTATTTCTGTCGTCGAAGATACCTGGAGTATATATTCATTCAGTTTGAATTTTAAAAATTCATCGGGTCAGTTTAGGATGCAGCAACAAAATTCCTTGTTTCAAGGTGTTTGGATGCCTATAAATTATGACGTAAATATTAATTTCGATGCCATGGGCTTTGGTGCTACTTTTAGGTATATCACGCAAATAAAAGAGTATAAAATTAAAGTTAACCCAGTTTTAGTTGTTAAACCAAATATCATCGAAGAGCGGTTGAATAAATCTTTAGCTAAGGAAATAGATCGAGAGAAAGTTAAAGATCCTAAAGCTGCATTATCCTCTGAGGTAACTAGAAATAAATTAAAGAAGATATTGAGGCAGGTTGATAAAACCGAAAAAATAGAATTTCTGGAGAAATCAGAGGAAAAGGAAATATTTACATCTGACTATGTTTTTGAAGTGGATTCAATGGCTTCTAAACATGACGAGTCTTTCTGGGTGGCAGAACGTCAAGTTCCTCTAACTGAAGCTGAGGTAATCGGGTATAAGCAAGCTGATAGCCTTCAATTTTTAGATAAGGAGAAGTTGGCCAAGGATTCATTAAGGAATTTACCGGCATTTCGATGGACTGATTTAATAGGTTCTAGAACATATATATATGAAAAGAGAAATTTAGGTCCGCGTTTAAGATTAAGTTCATTTACAGGTGGTTTTAACCCTGTTGATGGATATACGATTCAACGAAATGTAGAATTTCGACAAACATTTAGTTTATCTAATTATTATTTAATCAATGCGAATATCCGTTATGCTTTTGCAAGAAAAGCTTTTAATGGAGATCTAGGATACCTAAGGAATTTTGATGAAAATAGACAGCGTTTGTATCTAGGAATTGGGAGTAATGTGTATCAAATTAATGCGACTAATCCAGTTTCGGAATCCTATAATAAGTTTTACGCGCTGCTATTAAATGAAAATTATTTGAAACTGTATCAAAAGAATTTTGTGAATGTAGGATATGAATATCAATTATCATCTAAAATTCGTTTCAGTGGATTTTTCGAATTTAGATATCGTAAAGGTTTATCTAATCATGTAGATCAAGGATTCTTTAGCAATTCGACCTTTTTTACGTCAAATGTTCCAATGAATAATGAATTAGGGAACACTTCTTTCCAAGATAATAACCAGTTTTATGCCAGATTTAATATGCGTTGGCAGCCATTATCTAGTTGGCGAAGATTTAATCAAGTCCGTAGATTATCAAATAATGAGGGGCCCACATTTAACTTTCAACTTGAAAATGGCTTCATCAATCAGTCTTTTTCAAAAATTAGTCTTTCTGCCAGTCAATCCATTTCGCTAAATCGTTTAGGTCAGGTAAGTTATTTTGTTAATTATTCTCAATTTTTAGCGAAGCCCACTTCTTTTTTAGATTATCAGCATTTTAAAGGAAATGAAATGGATGTGGTCAGTAGCGATCGCAGAATGTTTTATACATTGCCTAATTATTTATTTAGTACCAATAGTTCACATATGAGAGCTCATATTCACTGGGAACCTCGAAAATTAATCTTCTCTCAAATTAATTTGTTGAATCTTTATGGAATAAGGGAACATGTGGGATATAATTATTTAAAAATTTACGCCCCTATTTTCAAGCAAGATTTTCACGAAATTTCATACGGGGTAAGCGGTATAGCTAAAATTGTCTCACTAGATCTCGTTTATCCGATAGGTAATTGGGTTCCAGAAAGGCTTAAATTAGTTTTCAGATTACCTTTTTAATTGTTTTTTCAGGGTCTATTCCTTATTTTTGTGACAAATTTATTTAGAATAATATAAATACAGATTTATGAATTCAATTGTTTATTTAGTTCCTGCTTTTGGTTTAGTAGGTTTGCTGTACACAGCGTGGAAATTTAGTTGGGTATCTAAGCAAGATGCTGGTAATGAAAAAATGCAGGAATTAGCAGGTTATATTGCTGACGGAGCTATAGCTTTTTTAAAAGCTGAGTGGAAAATTTTAACATATTTCGCTATACCTACTGCTATTTTATTGGCATGGTTAGGAACCCAAGAAGGTACACCGGATAATCCAATACATTCTTCTCCTTTAATAGCTGTTGCTTTTTTAATCGGTGCAGTCTTTTCAGCAACTGCTGGATATATAGGAATGATCGTAGCAACAAAAGCAAATGTTCGGACTGCTGAAGCTGCTCGAACATCGCTTGCTAAAGCTTTAAATGTCTCTTTCACTGGAGGTTCAGTAATGGGAATGGGAGTAGCTGGATTGGCTATTTTAGGTTTAGGTGGTTTGTTTATCGCATTTTATCAAATTTTTGCTGAAGGCCAAGCCTTAACTTCGATTGAAATGAGAACTGCTATCGAAGTATTAGCTGGTTTTTCATTAGGAGCTGAATCGATTGCCTTATTTGCACGTGTTGGTGGAGGTATTTATACGAAAGCAGCTGATGTCGGAGCGGATTTAGTGGGTAAAGTAGAAGCGGGTATTCCAGAAGATGATGTACGTAATCCTGCTACAATAGCAGATAATGTAGGTGATAATGTGGGTGATGTGGCTGGTATGGGAGCTGATTTGTTTGGATCTTATGTGGCAACTATTTTAGCTACCATGGTATTAGGTCAAGAAATATCAGTTAATGATAATTTTGGTGGCTTCTCCCCTGTTTTATTGCCTATGCTCATTGCAGGAGTTGGTTTATTGGCTTCTTTAGTCAGTACATTTTTTGTTCGTATTTCAAGTGAAACTTCTTCTGTTCAAAATGCATTGAATTTAGGAAACTACACATCTATTGCCATTACTTTTGTGACTTCTTATTTTTTGGTAACCAATATATTACCTGAAACATTAAATTTAAGAGGAAGAGAATTTTCTTCAATGGATGTATTCTATGCAATCATTGTAGGATTGATCGTTGGAACACTAATGTCAATCATTACTGAGTATTACACGGCTATGGGTAAGCGTCCAGTAGATTCAATTGTTCAAAAATCTGGTACAGGTCACGCGACAAACATCATTGGCGGATTAGCTGTGGGAATGGAGTCGACAGTCTTGCCTATTTTAGTTTTAGCTGCTGGTATCATTGGTTCATATCATTTTGCAGGTATTTATGGAGTTTCTATTGCTGCAGCAGGAATGATGGCCACCACGGCGATGCAATTGGCGATTGACGCCTTTGGTCCTATTGCAGATAATGCAGGTGGTATTGCTGAGATGGCTCAATTGCC
>CANIYB010000007.1 GCA_947471105.1 Cytophagaceae bacterium | reverse complement strand
TAGATTAATGTGAGCGGTTTCACCAAACAATATTTGCAACCTATTTTTTGAATTAATGAGTCCGACACCCTGGTCTTTGGACAAAATTGTGCTCTTGAAATGTCCAGGGTTAATGACTTTTATTGACAAAATTCCTTCATTATTTTTAGCGTCAACTGTGATAGTTCCTCCCGTAATTTTTTTAGAGATACCATGTTTAATGGCATTCTCAATCAGGGTTTGCAAGAGCATTGGGGGGATTTGCGCTTTCAGACAATTTTTATCTGCTGTTATTTCCCAAGCCAATCGGTCTTCATATCTGATTTTTTCTAAGGATAAATAATCCGTTACCGTGTCTAATTCTTCGGAAAGAGAGATTGTTTTTTTACGCTCAGTTAGCAAGGAGCTTCGAAGTAATTTTGACAATTGATTGATGCCTTTCTTTGCTTTTTGAGGATCTTCAGTGATGAGGGCTCGAACACTATTAAGTGCATTGAATACGAAATGAGGATTCATTTGTGCCCTTAAAACTTTGCTTTCTGTTTCTAAAATGGTTCTTTCTAATTGGTCATTTTCACGTTCCATTTCTAATTTTTTATTAGAGTATTGAAAAAAGAAATAGATCAATTGCCAGATAGCAATGGGTTTGGCAAAATTTAAAAAAATCTGCAATATGATGAAAGGACTTAATTCAATGGAATAGTTTTCTGATAGAAAAATATAATCCAACGGAATATTGAGTGCGACAAGGCAAGCCGCCATCAAAATGAGTGCGGCTAAATTGACCTGGATTAAAGTAAATAAGGGAAGATCTTGCCATCTGTATTTATGCGAAATTTGCCTATAAACATGCGTCAGCATGATGGCTAATGAGATATTGACAAAGGATGAAAAAATCCATTCCCATTTCCATCCATATTGATTCGTATATAATAAGGCTTCATTTAACGCCCAAATGAACCATCCAGATAATTGAAATTTCCAATATAGCTTGCTTTGGTTCATGCGTATAGAACTTATATGGAATCTGGTAACGTTTGTAAATGATCCGCATGATTTGCTTTTAAGGAAATAAATTGTCCTTTTTCATAATCATATTGCAGGTGATATAAGCATAAGTTTTGATGGGCAAAATGGTCCATATTTTGCAAAGGCTGATTGAAAAGATGCGTTAATAAGACGCGCATCGCCCTTCCATGCATGGCAATTAAGATGGATTTTTCTTCCCTTCTAGATATTATTAGTTCGACCACAGGCTTTTGTCTTTCTAATACGTCGATCGGACTTTCCCCTTCTTCAGACTGAATGTGTACGTCTCCCTTTCTCCACGTTCTGACTAAATTTCTATAGTAAGCATCATCCTCATTTGAAGGAGTTCTGCCCTCGCGAATTCCCCAAGAAATTTCATTTAAACCTTCGTATTGTTCCCAAGGAAGTCCTTTGTCGATGAATCCTTTCACCGACTGATGCGTTCTGCGTAAAGCGGAGGTATAAATTTTATCAAGCTCCAAGTGTTGATAATGATCAAAAAATGCTTGTGCCTGCCGATTGCCTAATTCGTTTAAATCTGCATCAATTCCGCTTCCTTGAACCACCCCCATTCGATTATAATCTGTTTCCCCGTGGCGAATAAGGTAAATGTCTTTTAAAGCATGCATATAAATTGGGTCAAAAGGAGTTTAATTCGTTAAATTATTCCGAATTTTACGTGCAAAAATACGAATATTATGTTTAATACATCCATCTCATTAGACACGCTTAATTCATGGGGCCATGGAAACATGATCGAAGTTTTAGGAATTGAGTTTATTGATGTGCAGCCGGATTTTATTAAGGCAAAAATGCCCGTGGATTCACGAACAAAGCAGCCTTATGGATTGTTACACGGAGGAGCATCCGTTGTATTAGCGGAGACTCTAGGAAGCATTGCGGCATCACTGGCCGTGGCTGACCCTACCTCACAGCGTGGTGTGGGGGTTGAAATAAATGCCAATCACATGAAATCGGTCAAAGAAGGATTTGTCATAGGTACATGTACCGCATTAAAAATTGGTAAAACATTGCATGTCTATGACATCAAAATTCATGATGAATCGGGAAATTTGGTTTGCGTAAGCCGATTAACAGTAGCTATTTTGTCTTATTAAAATGCCTAAGAATACGAGTCTATATCGCCAAGATGCTGAATGGAATCACCTGTGGAAAGAAGCTCAGCAACATGATGCGGCCATCGCTATTTGGCGCTTACCTAACTCAGATAAACGTTCACTTTTAATTGACACACAAGGGGGACATGTCACGGATTCCCTGGACCTTCAGTCTTTTGAGCCAGGATTTATGGCGGCTCCTTTTGTTGGGAATCCCTATTATTTTAAGGCGGAGCATTTGTTTGTTTCAGAAATACCAAGTGTTCAAGTATCTGTTAAAGAGCTGTTTCCCTCAAAAGCCGGATCCCCTAAAAAAGAGAATTTTCTATATTGGGTAAACGCCAGTATCGAAGAAATTAAAGCAGGTAATTTTCAAAAAGTTGTACTTTCTAGGACAGATGAAGAGGCTTTAGATGCTGATTATTCGACCTTGCATTTTTTTGAATCACTTTGTCAAGTATATCCTCAAGCTTTTGTTTCGGCTTTTTATGTGCCATCGCTTCAGCAAACTTGGATTTGTGCGACACCGGAGGTTTTGGTGTCAATCAATCAGGAAGGAATCTTTAAAACGATTTCTTTAGCGGGTACTCAATCAGTCAACAATCAGGAGGGGCAGATTAAGAAACCTCAAGATGCCCGTTGGTCCCAAAAGGAGATCGAAGAACAGGCTTTTGTTAGTCGGTACATTATTGAATGTTTTAAGAAAATCAGGTTGCGTGAATATATTGAAATTGGTCCCAAAACGATTCAAGCCGGTAATTTATTGCATCTGAAAACCGAATATCAGGTGGATACAAAGGCGCTTAATTTTCCCCAGTTGCCAGGGATTATGTTGTCATTATTGCACCCAACTTCGGCTGTTTGTGGCACCCCTAAAGAAGCAGCAATCGATTGGATTAAACAGGCAGAAGCACATGATCGTGAGTTTTATAGTGGTTATGTGGGCCCCGTGAATTTAAATGATGCGATTTATTTATTTGTTAATTTGAGGACCGTTAAAATAATGAAGGATTCAAATGGGTATTTAGCTACCTATTATGCGGGATGTGGAATTACAGAAGACTCGGATCCAGAAAAAGAATGGGAAGAAACGGAAATGAAGTGTCAGACGCTCCAACGAATATTATCGTTTTAAGCCCGACCTGCCCAATTATTTACTTATGGGTTTTCCCGAAATAATGACTTTAATGGTATCGATGCGGGCATCAGTGACTGTCATGATTTGAAACTGGAAGGCTGCCAATGTAATCACTTCATTCACTGCGGGAATATCTTCATATAGATGAATTAACATGCCGCCAAGCGTCTCGTAATCGCCTTCAGGCAGATTCCAATCATATTTTTCGTTCAAATAATCAATTTCATGACGCCCAGAAAGGATAAATGTATGCTCATCTAATCGCTTTTCAATCCAATCCTCAGTATCATCAAATTCATCTTGGATTTCACCAAAAATTTGTTCCATCACATCCTCCATACTGACCAAGCCTGAGGTACTCCCAAATTCATCGACTACAATGGCTAATGATTTTCTTTCTTTGGAAAATTTTAACATGAGATCATTCGCGGGCATGGCCTCGGGGACAATGGGAATGGAAGTGAGGATGCTTTGAATATCTTTTGGCTTTTTAAATAATGCCAAAGAGTGACAGTATCCAACGACCTCCTCTAAGGTTTCTTTATACACTAAAACCTTTGAATGTCCACTTTCAATAAACACTTTTTTGAGCCCCTCAATACCCTCCTCAATTTCAATGGCCGTAATTTCAGTCCGGGGAATCATGCAATCTCGCACTTTGACTTGCTTAAATTCCAATGCATTATGAAAGATTTTAGTATCAACCTCATTTTCTTCTTCGGTAGAAATTTTCCGATTTAAATTTTGCAAGTAATGGTTCAAGTCGGTCAATCCAAAAGCCGGTTTTTCTTCTGAATAACTTAACCGTAATACCCGAGTGATAAACCATTTAGATAGTCCTACCGTCAGCCAAACTAATGGAAACATTAAGGTATTGATGACCCAAATGGGAATGGCTAAAAATTCTAGTATGGCATCAGGATTGATTAAAAAGATACTTTTGGGGGTAAATTCTGATGTGGTAAGAATGATAATGGTCGCGATGATGGATGCGATAAGCCTGGCAATAATCTCATTCGTAAAGAATGGGAAATTCGTTAAGATCAGGTGATGCAAAAACTCTTCCATGAAAATGCCATAGGCCACTAATGAAAGGGTATTGCCGATCAACATCGTGCCAATAAATTGGGAAGGACTTTGGTTGAAATTGGCAATAATCTTGGCGCTTAGGATGTTTTGCTTCGCCTTAAGTTCAAAATAAAGTTTGTTGGACGATACAAATGCCATTTCCACCCCAGAAAAAAATGCCGAAAAAACCATGGCTAAGATGATTCCTAAGTACTGGGGCGTTTGTATGTCGGCCATTGAATCCAATTTATTTCTTTTTTGATTTTTGTGAGTCTTCTTTTTTCAATCGTTCATTTTTTGAATACTGATAGTAAAAAAGACAGGCAACGCAATACATGAGCCAACCGTAATGATAAAATATTTCAGACCAGAAATGGCCTTGAATATCTTTCGGTACTGGAGAATTTAGATCGATGACCCAAATGATCAAAAACCCAATCCCTGCCGCTAAACTTAAAATTTCTTTTCTACCCATATCAGGCAATCATTTTTTCAGTCCTCCTAAATGTAGACACAAATAAGCCAATAAATATCAAAATCGATCCTACCCAAACTAAATTTATGTAAGGCTTTTCTATCGCTTTAATGATAATTAAATCTTGTTGGGTGGTATTGTAAGAAAAACTAAATTCCTGTGTTTGCGGATTGATCGCGGTAAACTTAATTTTTATCCCCGTTTCTTCACTTTCAAATGCGGGCATTGCGACCATCCGATCTTTGATAATAAACGTAGGTGCTAGTTGGAACTGCTGAAAATTCTTCCCTAATACATTGAAATTGGCACGAACGGCCGCATCATTCGGACCCAGTACTACATTTTCCACGTTTGTGACCCGGGTGACATCCATTAAAACAGCTACAAAATCATTTAAGAATAAAGTATCTCCGATCGATACTGTTGCATTCACTGTTTGACTCCATTGTTTTTCGGATCCAGCTTCTGCGGCAAGGCGCGGATCTAAAGAAACGTAGGTGTAAATGTCATGATCCCAAGCATGTTTCACGTCTGGGGAAATGGCCGTTCCCATTTTGGGATTCATTTGCCAACGAGGAAACAGCGAAACGCTTTTGCCTTCTGCGTTTTTAAATTCCAATTCATAATAATTGTTTTCAGGCTCCACCGTCAGCGTATCTCCTTTTTTAGCAATGGATTTCCCTTCTTTTTCAATATTTTTTAAAGCAACTGCATGAAAATCACCTTCAATGATGTCAAAATCTTTGCGATTAAAATACCCAGGCTTTCCTCTTAATTCAATTTTTCGGCCTTTATAAGTAACTAGATAATCCTGCATTTGTGCCCCTTGGCCCAACCAAAGTGGCAGATTTTCTTTATTTTCTTTATTGTCATCTTTCGTGAATTGCTCTACTTTATTGGAGATAGCAAAACCAGATCGATTGAGTGAAACAACTTTGGAATAACCTGAAGAAAATAAAACGCCAATCAGCATGATCGCGAGACCTACGTGGGATAGAGCGCCACCGGCAATGGAAAACTTTTGCTTCGTTAAAAACCACAATATTTGGCCATTCGCGACTAATGAAAAAAGACCACTCCATAATAAAGCGATGTATGGAATTTCATACACCTTTTCGAAATTAATGACAATCACAGTTAATAAAACTGAAATCAAAAGAGATGAGTAAAGTGGCTTAAATGAAGTGGATTGTTTTAATTTCCCCCACCAAACATATTGGCCAATTCCGCTTAAAAGTGCAACCGCAATAAATATCCAAATTTGAATTTTACTATAATGTGCGACTTGATCAGCAGGCAAAGCCATATTTGAAACCATGCCAAAAGCCTCTGCAATTTTATTATAAACGGGAATGGAAGTCGTAAAAATGAGTTGGAATGCCGATAAAGCCAAGACTGAAGCCCCTACAAAAATCCAAAATTCCTTATGGTAAATACCAATTTCTTTTTCATCCTTGGGTAAACTTTTCCATCGATAAGCCGCTAAAATAATGGCCCCTAATAAAAACGTAAACATGTAAATAAGGAGTTGGCCCGAAAGACCTAAATCTGTAAATGAGTGAACGGAAGCATTTCCAAGCACCCCAGACCGATTTAAAAAAGTCGAATAAAGGACTAAAATGAAAGTCGAGATAACCAAAATAATGGAAGTTTTTAAGGCAGCACTTGAGTTTCGATAGGCGATCATAGTATGAATGGCGCCAATTAAAACGAGCCAAGGAACAAAAGAGGCATTTTCTACCGGATCCCAATTCCAATATCCTCCAAAATTCAAAGTTTCATAGGCCCAATAGGCACCCATGGTAATTCCGATTCCTAAAATGGCTCCTGAAAAAGCAGCCCAAGGTAATGCGGGTTTAATCCATTCGGTCAACTTATTTTTCCAAAGGCCAGCAATTAAATAAGCAAATGGAACGAGTGTCAAGGCAAATCCTAAAAAGAGCGTTGGCGGGTGAATGACCATCCAATAATTCTGTAGTAATGGGTTTAGGCCACGTCCATCTTTTGGAATAAAATTAGGCTGCAAACTCCAGACGGGTAAGTCGGGCTGCGCCTCTCTCAATAATAAAAAGGGAGAAGATCCGATTTTCAAATCAATCCATGGGATTATGACACCTAAAATCATGGAGGTTAAAAACGTTTGCACTAAGGCAAAAACAGTCATGACTGGAGATTCCCATTTGGGATTTTTGATCATTAAAATCACACCTAAAATAGCTTGCCAGAATATCCAAAGTAAAAATGAACCTTCTTGGCCTTCCCAATAACATGAAATCATGAACATGGTGGGAAGTGCTAAGGAAGAATGCGTGAAGGCGTAATGGTATTCAAAATAGTGATTATAAATAATGACGAAAAGACTTGAGGCTACGCCTATCACTAAAAATAAATGAATTATAAATAAGGTCCTGGCTGTTTTTTTCCAATCATTTTCGGAGAGCTCATCGCTTGCTTGAGTGGCTTTGAAATAAGAAAATGTTGCTAGTGCGGCAGTTACAAATGACGCAATTACCATTAAATGACCTATCGTGCCAATATTTTCGTGTATCATATTTATTTTTTCACTTCAAATGAAGCGCTTGAATCTGCAGAAATTTTACCCTCTTGATATTTGGATGGGCATTTTAAAAGAATTTTGTCGCAATAAAATATCTTGTCTGCTTTCATGCTTCCGACTAAAACAATTTTTTCGGATTTTTCAAAATCCTGGGGTTTTGGAGCGGCATAAATGACCTGATTTTCGCGACCTAAACTATCTTCCACCGTAAACTCGAGTCGGTTTGCATCCATGGCCGGATTGAATATCATCCCTACGATCTTTCCTTGCGCGTCTTTTTTAAGTTTTCCTACAACATGAACTTTTTGGGAAGGGTCAGATTTCGATATTCTTTCTGCTTCATCAAAGCCCACATAGGTACTAGCATCGCCCGTGGTAATTAAAATAATGCCGATGGCAATGGCCACTAAAATCAAACCGATGATATGTGTTTTTTTCATATTAAGCTTTCTTTGGAATCTCCTTTTCTAGTCGGGTGATTTTATTACCCAAGTTGAAAAGATAAATAAAAAGACCCACGAGAATTAATAAAACCACTGCAATGACCACATATATTTTCCCGTCTGCACGGAATTGATCCGCCATTTCGATGTCGGCTTGTTGGGCCATCCCAGCAAAACTACTAACTAAAAGAATCAGTAAAGTGATTGAAAATTTCATATCTATTCGTTTTCTGATGTTATATGTTCTAATTTTTTTATGCGAATTCTAAGGTTTGCGATCCAATAGCCTAACATAGTCCAAGCGATGATGGCCGGATAAAAGACCATTCGCATATTGGAATCTAAATCGTATTTTGAAAATCCTGGATTCCCTCCATTTCCTGGATGTAATGAATCCGTCATACGAGGCAATATCCAAATCAAAATCATGAAAATAACAAAGGCAAAAATATTATAAACATTTGATATTCTTGCTTTTTGCTGTTCATCCGGCATGGAGGAACGTACCAAACCGTAGGCTAAATAAATTAAAAGACCGATCGCAACTGAATTTAATTTCGGGTCGTTGGTCCACCAATCACCCCAGGTAAATTTAGCCCAAAGACTTCCTGTAACTAGACCTAATGTGGCAAAAACCAAACCGGTCTCGACATAAGCATTTGAGATGAGGTCACTTTGGATATCTGATTTTCGTAGATACTGAATCGAATGGTACACAGAAGTTCCTAATAAGAAAATCATGGTAAACCACATGGTTACGTGAAAGTAGAGGTTTCTCACGGTTTCATTTAAAATGGCTTGTCGGGGCACCTTCCCCATAAATCCCGCCCAAATCGTATAGATCAAAAGCAGCATACAGGCTATTTTCCAATAATTCTTTTTTAATGTCTCCATATATAGGGAAATAAAATTCCTGATAATACAATAACAATTACATCTAAAGAGGCCAAAGTAGCCATTTCGTCCCAATTCTCCTGCATGGATATTCCATCCATCGCACTTTTTGAGAGTTTAAGTAAAATCAATAAAAGTGGTATGATGATGGGAAAACTAAGGACCGACATCAGCGTGGCTGAATTTTCACCTTGTGCAGCTATTCCTGCGACCAATGTTAATGTGGCCGAAAAACCGATAGATCCTAAAAGTAAGGATATAAGATATAAAGGTAAATTCCCAACGGGATTGCCCATGACCCAAGAATAAAATAAAATGCCCACAAACGAAATGCCGATCATCACAAGGGCATTGTAAAATATTTTTGAGTAGATGACCGCTTCTGGACTTACGATCGAATAATAAAATATATTGCGCTGTTTGGATTCTTGCGTGAAGCTTTTTCCTATGGCATTGACGGCCATAAATAAGATAATTAGCCAGAACAAAGTATTCCAAGTGATGGGATTAATTGCTTGCTGTTTGGCTTTGAATGATAAATAACAAACAAATATGGTGGAGGCTAAATACAAGAGTAATCCATGAATCGCGTATTTCTGCCGCCATTCCATTTGGATTTCTTTTTTAACCAGCACGCGTATTTCGTTAATTAGCATGAATTAATCTAAAAGGACCCGCAATTTACGACAGAAAATTTGCTTTAAGGAATATTATATAAGTATTTTACCTTGGGATTAATCGTAAATCTGTTGATTTTAATCTTTCAGCTGTAAACATCAAATTAAATCTCTAGTGGATCATTTTTTAGCTCAAATATACTTAGTACATTTGTAGCTAATTTTGAATAATTCTAAATAGGAAAGTTTAGTTCTATATGCGTACAGTTGCAGATTTGGGTATTGGAGAACATGGGTTTATATCAGGTTTTACGGATGAAAAACTTTCCTTAAAATTATTAGAAATGGGTTGTTTGCCAGGTACGGAAGTGATTTTAACACATCATGCTCCATTTGGTGATCCTATTGCCATTAAAGTTTCAGGTTACACTTTATCTATGCGAAAAGAAGAGGCGGCCACCATCCTAATTAATTCGATTTAAATTGGCCAAAATTCCTAAAATAGCTCTTATTGGAAACCCAAATGCGGGGAAGTCGTCCTTGTTCAATACATTGACTGGCCTTCGTCAAAAAACCGGAAATTTCCCTGGTGTCACCATGGATAAATTGACCGGCATCTGGGAGTTGGGTCCAAAAAATGAAATAGAGATTTTAGATTTACCCGGGATATATAGTATTTATCCAAAGTCCATCGACGAGGAGTTGGTGATTAATATTTTGGGAAATCCGGCACATCCTGATTATCCCGATATGGCGATTGTCGTGGCTGATGCATCTAACTTAAAGCGAAATTTATTGCTTTTTTCTCAGGTACGGGACTTAGGAATTCCTACTGTTTTGGCTCTTAATATGATTGACGTAGCTGAAAATGAAGGGTATGTCATTAACTCGATCAAGTTAGCTCGAGAACTAAGTGTGGAGGTGGCAGAGGTAAATGCAAAAAAAGGGATTGGCATTAATGGATTAAAATTAGCGGTTCAAAAAACCTTAGAAAATAGATTTTCGTCTAATGATGGCTTACCCCTTCCAGTTTCGGAGGAGTTGATTACTGATATTCAAATAGCTTTTGGAGAGGTGGATCCATATCGGTGCTTGCTTTGGCTGATGGAACATGATCGGATGAAAATGTTTACGAAGGCCCAGTGTGCAGATTTGGATCAAATTATGGTCAAACATGATTTTGAGCCTAAAAAATATAAGTCGGCCGAAACCGTCAAACGATACGAGTTTTTAACGGAGGTGGTCGACCGTTGTGTCATTAATTTAAATAGACAATGGGATGCGCCACCGGTGAAGACCTGGACAGACCGATTAGATAAATTATTTCTACATCCTGTTGGCGGATATTTGTTCTTTTTGGCGATTTTATTTGTCATGTTTCAAGCCGTTTTTACATGGGCCACGTATCCGATGGATGCCATCGACGCTGGGGTAGCTTTATTAAATGATTGGTTGAAAGGCATACTTCCGGAGTCGACATTTAGAGGATTATTAACCGATGGATTAATTGCAGGAATCGGCGGTGTTTTGATTTTTATTCCACAAATAGCCTTCTTGTTTTTCTTTATTTCGATGTTGGAGGAAACGGGATATATGTCTCGTGTGATGTTTATCATGGATAAATTAATGCGCCGATTTGGATTAAATGGGAAGTCGGTCGTTCCCCTTCTCTCCAGTGTTGCCTGCGCAGTCCCTGCCATTATGAGTACGCGGTCAATCGGTTCCAGAAAAGATCGTTTGATCACTATTTTGGTAACTCCTTTAATGTCATGCTCGGCTCGATTGCCTATTTATACCGTGTTGATTGCCTTAGTAGTTCCTGAAAAAAATACCTTATTTGGGCTCTTCAACTTACAAGGACTCGTGTTATTCATCTTGTATTTGCTCGGATTTTTTATGGCATTATTTTCTGCCTATATCATGAAATTAATTCTGAAGGCGAAGGAAAAGAGTTACTTCATCATGGAATTGCCTACGTATAAAGGGCCGCGATTTAAGCATGTGAGCTACACAATTTTGAATAATGTGAAAGCTTTTGTTTTTGAAGCAGGTAAAGTCATTGTGGCAATTTCGATTATATTATGGGTCTTAGCGAGCTATGGTCCTGGAAATAGTATGGAGGATGCGACCAACCGAATTAAAATTCAAAATCCAAATTTATCAGGTGTTGAATTGAGCAATAAAATTGCCGGGGAAAAATTAGAAAATTCCTATGCGGGTCATTTTGGTAAGTTTATTGAACCAGCCATTAGGCCTTTGGGATATGATTGGAAAATTGGGATTGCATTGATCACCTCTTTTGCCGCCCGCGAAGTATTTGTGGGAACGATGTCAACGATCTATAGTTTAGGAGGGGAAATCGACAATGAAAATGCGACCATCAAAAATAGAATGCGTGCGGAGATAAATCCGCAAACTGGAAAACCCATGTACGATATGGCTTTAGGATTTTCTTTACTGATTTTCTATGCCTTTGCCATGCAATGTATGAGTACACTGGCGACGACCTACCGAGAAACTAAATCTTGGAAATATCCTTTGATTCAATTCGGTTATATGACCGCTTTAGCGTATTTTTCCGCTTTTTTGGTTTATCAGGCTCTTTCTTAAATTTTAATTGGGATGGAAGTGGCTGCTAAATTGCTCGTCGCTTTTGCCAAAATTTTCCCTTCCTGATTGTACATTTTAGCTTCTACATTAGCGATTTTTTTACCTACTCGGTAAACCTCTGAGGTAACCGTAACTTTTTCACCGGCTTTCGCGCCATATAGAAAGTCGACATGCAAGTTGATCGTGACATACAGGTGATCGATTTGAACGGTAATCAGGGTCATGCCCATGATTTCATCTAGCATCGTTGAAATAACACCCCCGTGCAATACGCCAGCATGATTACATTGGTCGGCTCTCACCTCAAATTCAGCGGTAATTGAGCCTAATGAAGCTTTTTTCATGGTGCCGTCTAACCAGGCAGATACCGGGTTCGGATTTCCGTCAACAATCTTGCGATCTAAATTTTGGTTCAAAAACTGAAGAACCGTTTCGTTTGGTTTCATATAATGGGTTAGGCGGAATAATTATTTTTTAGGACCGGGTCCATGTCGCTGTTCGGCCAAACATGGGTACGCCTACATATCCTCGGATTTCCAATATTTTATTGTTGTCCTTTACTTTTAAAATGCAATCATAGGTTTTTCCTGATTTTGGGTCATAAATTTTACCATCTTCCCAGGCGGACCCCGTGTATTTGAAATCATGTAAAATGACTAATCCAAGGAGGTCACGATTCTTTAATTTAGCATCAGGATTATTCGTATCCTTTCTACCGGGTGTTTTTCCCCATGAGATTTTGCCATAAAACTTATCACCTTGTTTGTAAATACTAATTTTTCCGTCTTTTTCTTGAGAAAGCCATTCGCCTATAATGACATCAGGACCCGAGTTCGCAAATGAATTTGTTTGTAGAATAAGTGTGCTAAACAATAATAAGAATGTTGTTTTCATCGATAGAAAATTTTTGAATGTGCAAATATATGGTGAAATCATGATAAATTACTAAACTAACAGAATTCCAAAAGGTTTGCTGACCTCATTCGGAATGCTTATTTTTGTACCGAAATTTCTTTTTAGATTTGAATTGAAAAAATCACAGCCAATATCACATTATGAATTATAATTTAGATCAAATTCCAGAGCGAACTGCAAAACCACGTCAAAAGGGATTGACGATGGTCATGGACAAAGGGTTGAGTTTAAGGCAAGTAGAAGATTTCATTGAGATGGGCGGTGCTCATACCGATATTGTAAAATTGGGTTGGGCTACTTCCTATGTAACACCCAATTTGAAGGAAAAACTGGCCATCTATAAATCAGCAGGAATTCCTGTTTATTTTGGCGGCACCTTATTTGAAGCATTTTATATTCGCGGTCAAGTGGATGAATATCAGCGGGTTTTAGACCAATATGGGATGGAATATGCTGAAATTTCTGATGGCTCAGTGGATATGCCTTCTGATGTAAAATGTGAATTTATTCACAAGCTCTCTAAACAAGTAATTGTTCTTTCTGAAGTGGGATCGAAAGATGAAGCTAAAATAATTCCTCCCTATAAATGGATCAAGTTGATGAAAATGGAATTAGAAGCCGGTTCATGGAAGGTCATTGGCGAAGCAAGAGAAGGTGGTAATGTGGGTTTATTTCGTTCTTCAGGAGAAGTTCGCCAAGGATTAGTGGAAGAGATTTTGACTGAAATTCCCGAAGAAAAAATCATTTGGGAGGCTCCTCAGAAGTCCCAACAAGTTTGGTTTGTTAAGTTGGTGGGCGCCAATGTGAATGTTGGCAATATCGCACCTAATGAGGTTATCTCCTTAGAAACCATCCGTTTAGGTTTACGAGGTGACACATTTGATCATTTTTTAACTCATTAAAATAATTTTTAGGGCCTATCCAACGAAAATAATGCGTGTTTGGGGTTCATTTATTTTTTCAAAAATATAAACATGCTTCAATCACTTTTGGATTTGTTAAAAGATCCTTTGCAATTTCTTACTGAGTTTATTTCGGCCAACGGCTCATTGACTTATGCACTTTTATTTTTAATCGTGTTTGTAGAAACTGGTCTCGTGGTTATGCCCTTACTTCCTGGAGATTCTTTGTTATTTTCAGTGGGTTTATTGGCCTCAGCTTCGGGCCAACTAGATGTTTATTTCGTCATTCCATTACTGATTTTAGCCGCATTGTCTGGCGATCAAGTCAATTATTTTTTAGGAAGATATTTCAGTTCCTGGATTAAGGAAAGGGAGCAAATCTTGTTTTTAAAGCGTTCACATGTAGAACAAACGGAAACATTTTATGCTAAATATGGAGCAAAGACCGTTATTTTAGCCAGGTTTATTCCTATCGTAAGAACGGTGGCCCCATTTGTTGCCGGCGCCGGCCGCATGTCGTATCCCGTCTATTTACTTTATGGATTTTTAGGCGCATGCCTTTGGGTTACTTCCATTACCATGGCGGGGTTTTATTTAGGAGATAATGCCTTTATCAAAGAGAATTTTGAAAAGGTAGTCCTAGGGATAGTCGGAGTTTCGGTATTGCCCATTCTGATTGGATTGATCAAGCAACGCTTAGCCAAATAAAATGTATGGCGACCTCTTCTCTTTATGGCCTAATTGGTTACCCTCTTGGCCACTCATTTTCTAAAAAGTATTTTACTGAAAAATTCCAATCGCTAGGTCTATCTGAATCGCATGCATATGAACAATTTCCTATCGCTTCGATTGACGAATTCCCCAAATTACTAGACCAACATAAATCCACTTTAAAGGGTTTAAATGTCACGATCCCTTATAAGCAATTAGTCATGCCATTTTTAAGTGAGATAGATTCTGCCGCTTTAAAAATTGGTGCCGTTAATACGATTAAAATTTTACCTAATGGGCATACCATCGGCTATAATTCAGATTATTGGGGTTTTAAAAATACGCTAACTTCTTGGACTGCTTTGGCTTATTTCAAATCAAAAAAAGCATTGGTTTTGGGCCAAGGAGGAGCAGCTAAGGCCATTATTGTTGCATTAGAAGATTTAGGTATTCCTGTGATCAAAGTTTCCAGAGTGGCTTCCGGCGACGCGATATCGTATGAAGAAATCCCAAGCATTATTTCTGAAATTGGTCTGATTGTCAACACCACACCCCTAGGGATGTTCCCCAATATTGATTCAAGTCCGCCATTACCCTATGCGGCTTTAAATGAGCAACACTTTTTATACGATGCCGTTTATAATCCATTGGAAACCTTATTTCTTAAAAAAGGAATTGCTGCTCGCGTTGGAGGAACCCATACAGGAATTGATATGTTAATCGGCCAGGCAGATAAGGCTTGGGAGATTTGGCAATCTTAATGCAAATAGACGCCTCTTTTTTTTGCGTCCGAAATAATGACCTCAACGTGCTCAGATAGGGTAGTTGACAATTCATAGCCCTTATAATCAGCGGAAATTGGGAATTTTCTGTAATTGCGATCGACCAAAACAGCTACTTGGATTTTTTTGACCGGGATACTTAAAAAAGGAGCTAAGGAATAAGAAAAAGTCCGACCTGTGTTTAATACATCGTCCACGACCACGATCACTTTGTTTTCAAATAGGTCTAAAGAACAGTCGAAACTGACAGGTTTTTCATAAGGGATTTCTTTGTTCAAATGAATTTCCACCGCCTTTGCTTGTAGCTTTGAGATTTCCTGGATATGTTCACACAGCATTTTAGCTAAGGCAAATCCCTCGCCTATGACGCCGGCAATAATAATTTCTTTTTCTTCAAAGTTATTTTCATAAATCTGAAACGATATTCGTCTGATTTTTTGAAGCAATGAAGGTCCGTCTAAGATTTGTTTTGCCGACATAATTGGGTTGGTACACTAAAATAGCTCTTAAAATTACCAAAATTATCCAAATTTCGTACCTTTACGCTTTATTTAGCAGTTAAATTATTTATTATGTCCAAAATGTATGGGGCGCAACAGCGCCAACAAATGCAAGCTCCTTCCAATCCATTAGCGATTAAAACGAAGAAATACGGGTTAGAAAAAAACAAATATATTGGACTTTGTATGCGTCAATTATTTGCTAATCAATGGAAATGGTCGTTTGTGCCTTTAGTTTTGATTCTTGCTAATGTGGCTTTAAATCTGTCAGGCACCTATAAAAACTATTGGATTTATATTTTTATTGCCATCGGTACCATCGGATACGTCTTATTTTGGTTGATTCAATTTACGGGAATCACACAATTAGCTCAGTATAAACAGCTTTTTGACAAGTACCGATATGAAATAGATTCTCGTCAAATTTTTATGAAAATTTCCGATAAGGAAGGGGGAATGTTGAAATGGGATATGATTTTAAAGGCCTACAAAGATAAGCAATCCTATGTGCTTGAAATGGGAAAATTTCAATTTATGTATTTGCCATTTTCGATCTTCAATAATGAAAATGATAAAAAATTGATGGATAAAATTCTTCGCGACAAAGGATATATTCAATAAATTTTATGGGCAGAATCTTAGCCATTGATTTTGGTTTAAAGCGTACAGGTTTAGCTGTGACGGATTCATTGAAAATTATTGCCAATGGCCTTGAAACAGTTCCAACTCACACCCTACTCTCATTCCTAGATACTTATTTCAAAAAAGAAACCGTTGACGAGGTGGTCATCGGCATGCCGAAAAACTTAGATAATTCGGATACGGACTCGACCGCCGGCGTGCGAATTTTCATTAAAAGCTTCAAAAAGAAATTTCCTGAATTACCGCTGCACGAGCATGATGAGAGGTTTACCTCAAAATTAGCGATGCAAGCTATGATAGCGGGTGGAATGTCTAAAAAAGACCGACGTGAAAAAGGGAATGTTGACCGTGTTTCGGCAACCATCATTTTGCAATCCTATATGGAAGCAATGCACTAAATTAGGTTTTATTTGGTGACTACTTTGGCAAATCGATGGTAAAAAGGAGTCTTGCTAGTAGAGTTTTTGGGCTTGAATTTTCCCGTTATAATCGGTACATACATTACTCTCCGTCTAGATTTCTCTCCAAAATTAGGAGATACTTCCACCCGATGCCATAACCTTCCATCATGAATGGTTAAATCACCTCGCTCTATTTCAAATGCGGCTTCTCTCGGGTCTGAACGATGATCTATAAATTGTTTTTTGCCAAAAAGTAATTTCAAAACGCTTTGGTTTTGAGTTCCAGGCAATACTCTTAATCCTCCATTGGATGAAGGACAATGATCTAAATGTATGCCCACATTTAACATAGGCAATATTTTTTGGCCCAAAAATAAATCCCGGGGGCTATCGGTATGCCAGCCCATTTGTGTGAATTTGGAATTAGGTTGATTTACATAGTGGTTGAATACCAAGCCATCTTTTTCATCTTCCGAAATTCGACCTTCATAAGGGGCCAGGAACTCAGTTAATATGCTTAATCGCGGATCTTTTAGAAATTCTTGCAACACATTGCTATGTTTGTTTGTAAAGCACATACGTTGGATCATGTCTTTACCCTCCGGATCTTTCCCAAATTTTAATGGAATTCCATTGATTTTTTGGACCCCTTCTTCAAGCCACTTTGATTCAATTTTGGCTAATTCATCAATAAACACCAAGGCAGTTTCAGAAGAAATAAAATTCTTAAATTGAATCACCCCATATTTTTTGAAATAATCTTTTTGCTCTTGAGTAATTTCTGACCCAAGGCTGAAAGTTTTATATTCAAATTTTATAATTGGTTTTTTCATATTTGATGAGCAATGGTTACTAGGCAATTTTCAACCTCAAAATTCTAAGCTGAATTTTGAACATGCAATTTATGTATTTGTGGCCAAAAAATTTAAACAAAATTTAATTTTGTGATAAATATCAGCAATCTGATTCCTAATTGAACGTTTAATTTCCGAAATTTACATGAAAATTTAAAAAATAAGAACTTGAAATATTTACTCCTTTTTATCTCAATCACTGCTTTTAGTCAATCAATTCCACGCAAAGGCAAATATTTTGTTTATTGGGGGTATAATCGATCTGCTTACCCCACTTCTGATATTTCCTTTAAAGGGCCCGGATATGACTTTACGTTAAATAAGGTTACGGCCTCTGATGCGCCGACTGCCTTTGACGGATTTGAGACGTATTTTAATCCTTCCCTCTTTTCAATTCCTCAATTCAATTTGCATGCGGGATATTTTATTAAAGATAATTTGTCCTTAAGTATTGGCTGGGATCATATGAAATACGTGGTAGATGATTTTCAGAATAGCCATATTACCGGAAATATTTCAAGCCAAGTTTCCACCCCTAGCATCCAGGTAAATCCTGCGTATATTGGAAATTTTTCAAATGCGCCTATCGTCATTAATCCAACCAATTTTGTTGATTATGAACATACCGATGGATTTAATTTTGCGGCAGTTGAGCTGGATCATTATAAAAATGTATGGCGAGCAGGAAAAACAAATATGCAATTAGATTGGATTAATGGAGTCGGCATTGGCGTAGTGGTTCCACGTTCTGATGTTCGTTTATTTACGGTTGGTCAAAATAATTTTTGGAATTTGGCTGGGGCAGGCGCTTCTATTAAATCGGGTTTACGACTTAACCTAACCAAGCTATTATTTCTCGAAACTACCTTGAAGGGTGGTTATACAGATTTGTGGGATGTTCATACAACAGGTCGATCCGTAGATAAAGCCAGTCAGTCCATTTGGTTTGGTGAATGGTTTTGGGTGCTTGGATTTAATTTCGGCGGAGGTAAATAAGTTTTCAAAAAGAAATATAATGTTTATGTTTGGAGATGCGATTGATTTGGCTTCTCCATTTTATATTGTTTAGTGTGGCCGTTCGAGGCCAGCAAATAGGTCGTATAGAAACTGACCGACCTGACCAAACAGAATGCCCTTTCATTGTCAAGAAAGGGTATATTCAAGCAGAAATGGGTTTTAATCGGAATAGCTATGCCGATGGAATAGAATATTTTTTTCCGACAACTTTACTTAAAATGGGTTTGTGGAAAAATTTCGAACTGAGATATGTGTCTATCGCCTCTTCTTCCGCGGGCCTGTCAAGTTTTAAAACGGAGGCCATTGGATTTAAATTGGCCTTATTGGAAGGAAAAAAATGGATTCCAAGAACGTCCATGATCACGCATCTTCATTGGGATAATTTAAGTCGTGATGAAAGTGAGCGAAATCCAATCAAACACTCTGTCGGCGATGCGGTATTAACTTTTCAAAATGATTTTGGAAGGGGATATGGAATTGGCTATAATTTTGGAGCTGAATTTCATTCGAATGGCAGCATGGAAGGAATTTACCGAATTGCTCCCAATATGAATATAGGTCAAAATGGATATGCTTATGTGGAGGTTTTTGGCCGAGTTCCTTTTTCAGTGAATGTGGATCATTGGGTAGATGGCGGATTAGCATATTATCTCAGTGATGATGTTAAATTAGATTGTTCCCTTGGAAAAAGTTTGTCAAATAAATCAGATTGGTATGGAGCTTTAGGAATTTCTTTCCGATTCAAAGTTTTTAATCCATAGAATATCTTCTCCCGTTACAAATTATGTAAATTGCGAGAATGAAAAAATTAGGGTCTATTTTTCATATTGTTTTTGTGATGTTA
>CANIYB010000006.1 GCA_947471105.1 Cytophagaceae bacterium | reverse complement strand
ATTGAATTATCAGGTTTCAAGTTTCAACCATTTATTAATCATAGGAGCTGTAAATCTTTTATCGATCCCCTTCTTTTTGTCTAATTTATTACCTGATCATTTTAAAAATAACAATGAGTCGTTAGAAGGCAAAAAGAAATCGTTTTTTGATTTAGGTCCTCACTTATTTACGTTATCATTCATTGCTTTCTGCGGAATGCTATGTGAGGGAGCCATGGCCGATTGGATAACTTTATACTTTAAAGAATCAACCTTCATAAGAACTTTTCCTACAACCATTGGATTTACATCTTTTGCTTTATCGATGGTGATTGGAAGATCTATGGGCGATTATGTGACCAAATTATTTTCGATTAAAAACATCTTAACGTTAAACGGTATATTAATTAGCCTGGGTTTAATCATTACATTATTGACCACTAACGAATATATCATGATTATTGGATGTTTAATTGCAGGAATAGGCATATCTACCATAATACCCATCATATATTCAGAAGCTGGAAAATCAAAAAATATATCACCATCAGTAGCCATTGCAAGCGTGTCTACAATAGCTTATGTTGGATTCCTTGTTGGCCCAGTATTTATCGGCTACTTATCGGATTACTGGGGCTTAAACAAAGCCTTATACTTATTAGTCTTATTAGGAATAATTGCAAGCTTATTGTCTAAATTCAAATTGACAGCTCAAGAAAACTAGATTCTATTATTTATAAATCGATGTGCACATTAATCCATTCAGAGTCAAATCGAGCACCATATTTTTTATAAAATTCAATAGCGGGTGAATTCCAGTCCAAAACTTGCCACATCAGTCCTTTTGAATTTGTTGTTTTTGCTTCTTCAATAGTAGCCTCCATTAAAAGTTTTCCATACCCTTTTGACCTAAACTCACTTTTAACAAACAAATCTTCGAGATATAACCTCTTGCCTTTCCAAGTAGAAAAACGGAAATACCAAAGAGCGAAACCAACTAATTGATCATTTTCAAATAATATAAAAGCATCAAATAAGGATTTTTCTGAAAAACCATTTATTTCATAATCCGCTATTGTCGCAGTTACTTCTTCAGGAGCTCGTTCAAATAAAGCTAATTCTTTTACCAATGAAAAAATTAATGGGATATCAATTGATTCAGCTTTGCGTAAGGTTATTTTATCCATTGGTTATTTTTCTTAATTTAGTCAACAATTCTTCCATATCGGTTGGAAATTTTCTCTCAAAATAAATCCATTCTTTAGTCGTCGGATGCTCAAAACCCAATGAATAGGCATGCAAGGCTTGCCTAGGGCATGTTTGGAACATGTTTTCTACAAATGATTTAAAATTAGCCATATTACTCATGTACCTAATTTTGTCTCCTCCATAGGAACTATCAGATATTAAAGGATGACCCATCGACAAAGCATGGGCACGAATTTGATGCGTGCGGCCTGTTTCTAACTGAAATTTAAGAAGCGAACAAAAGCCAAAAGATTCCACAACTTCATAATGTGATATAGCTAATTTGCCTTCTTCATAATCTTCTGGAAATATGGCCATCAATTTCCGATCTTTGGGATTTCGTGCAATTTTACCTCTTAACGTTCCATTTGAAATTTTAGGAACACCCCAACAAATCGCATAATAAGTTCTTTGAATGGTATGATCGAAAAATTGTTTGGCAAGATAAGTCAAAGCAAATTCCGATTTAGCCACGACAAGAATTCCTGAAGTGTCTTTATCGATTCGATGAACTAATCCTGGCCTAATATCTTGTTTACCAGGAAGTTGTTGGCAATGATATAATAAGGCATTGACTAAGGTTCCAGACCAATTGCCATGAGCGGGATGAACAACCATGCCAGCCGACTTATCCACTAGTAAAACATCTTCGTCTTCATAAATAATGGTAATGGGGATATCTTCGGCATATAAATCTTTGTCTCGAGGAGGCTGAGAAAAAGAAACAGAAATAGAATCAAGGGGTTTAACTCGGTAATTAGGTTTAATAATGCCTCCATTTACTTTCACAGAGCCAGCATCTATGCCTAATTGAATTTTAGATCGACTAGAATTAGAAATTTTAAGTTGTAAATATTTATCTATTCTAAGTAATTGTTGACCTTTGTCAACAACAAAATTAAAATGCTCAAATAAGTCATCTTCGGATTCAACTGGATCTAATTCTTCGTCAATGGACATTTCTGAATTTACATTTAAACATTTACAACTACCATCTCCCATTCAGGAGATATTTGAAGATGAATGGAAGGAAAAAAACATACAAGTATTTGTCAAAAGAGACGACTTAATACATCCAATAATTTCTGGTAATAAATGGCGCAAATTAAAGGAATATATTGATTTTGCCCAAATAAATGCTTCTAATTCAATAATAAGTTTTGGAGGAGCTTATTCAAATCATTTATATGCTTTGGCATATGTTGGCAATCAATTTAACATAAAAACAGTAGGAATTATAAGAGGAAATGAACTATCCACAAATAGCAATTCATACTTAAAGCAAATGTCAGACTGGGGAATGGATTTACATTTTCTAGACAGGGAATCTTATCGAAAAAAAATAATTCCTGAAGAATTAGAAACAGAAAACACAATCATTATACCAGAAGGAGGGTTTTCAAAAGTAGGGGTATTAGGATTAGAAGGGTTAAAAAATGAATTAAAAGAACAAATTGATGCTGATTATATTATAACTGCCGTTGGAACAGGAACCACAGCCATAGGAATTTCTAAATTCCTCAAAATAAAAACAATCGGAATACTCACCTTAAATAATTTAACAGAAATTGAACATAATTGCCAAGAATTTGACCTAGGAAACTTATTAGAAATTAATGCAAATTACATTTTTGGTAAATACGCAAAAGACTCTCAAATTTTAAATGAATTTTGCGACACTTTTTATAAAAAGCATCAAATATTAATTGAACCTACCTATACGGGAAGAATGTTTTATGGATTATATGATTTAATTAGAAACAATTACTTCCCAAAGAATTCAAAGTTAATCGCTTTACATACTGGGGGAATAAAATTATCCCACTGAACCTTCTAAAGATATAGCCAATAATTTCTGTGCTTCTACAGCAAATTCCATAGGGAGTTGATTTAATACTTCTTTGGCATACCCATTAACGATTAAGGCGATAGCTGTCTCGGTTGATAAACCCCTTTGATTGCAATAAAATATCTGATCCTCCCCTATTTTCGAGGTTGTGGCTTCGTGTTCAACAGAAGATGTTGGATTTTTAACTTCCAAGTATGGGAATGTATGAGCTCCGCATTTATCACCTAAAAGCAAGGAATCACATTGACTAAAGTTTTTGGCATGATCAGCTCTTTTGGAAACCTGAACTAATCCACGATATGAATTTTGAGAAAAACCTGCTGAAATTCCTTTGGAAACAATCCTTGATTTGGAATGTTTACCCAAATGAATCATTTTGGTTCCCGTATCAGCTTGTTGGTAATTGTTGGTCACGGCAACAGAATAAAACTCACCAATAGAATAATCCCCTTTCAAGACAACTGAAGGGTATTTCCAAGTAGCGGCAGAACCAGTTTCCACTTGCGTCCAGGATAATTTGGAATGAGCACCATCACAAATACCTCTCTTCGTCACAAAATTATAAATCCCTCCTTTTCCTTCCTTATCACCAGGATACCAGTTTTGGACAGTTGAATATTTCACTTCTGCACCGGAATGAACAAAAATCTCCACGACGGCTGCGTGTAATTGATTTTCATCACGCATGGGAGCTGTACATCCTTCCAAATAACTTACATATGAATCATCTTCAGCGACAATTAAAGTTCTTTCGAACTGTCCAGTACCTGAGGCATTAATTCTAAAATAAGTGGATAATTCCATTGGACAACGAACTCCTTTAGGAATAAAGCAGAATGACCCATCAGAAAATACGGCAGAATTTAATGCGGCAAAATAATTGTCTTTAACTGGAACAACGCTTCCCAAGTACTTTTTAATTAATTCAGGATGTTCTTTTACAGCTTCTGAAATAGAACAAAAAATGACACCTTTTTCAGATAAAGTTTCTTTAAAAGTAGTAGCAACGGACACAGAATCAATGACTGCATCTACAGCCACATTAGATAATCTTTTTTGTTCATCAAGGCTTATACCTAATTTTTCAAACGTCCTTCTAAGCTCAGGATCTATCTCATCCAAGGAATTTAACTGCTTTTTTTGAACGGGAGCTGAATAATATTTTAATGATTGATAGTCTGTTGGCTTATATTTTACGTTAGCCCAAGTGGGTTCTTCTAACGTTTTCCAATGTCTAAAAGCAGCTAATCTCCAATTTAAAAGCCAATCTGGTTCGTTTTTTTTCTCAGAAATAAAATGAATAGTCGATTCATCCAAACCAATCGGAGCTTCATCTGTTTCAAAAAATGATTCAAAACCATATTTATAATCAGTGCTAGTAACTTCTTGTAATATATCGTCTACTTTATCTGCCATAATAATTCAGTACATCTTAAAAGCTCAAAATTACAAAATGAATTTTAAAGATTATACCAATTGTTTAGAATGGATATAAATAAACTAAAATAATGGAGTATTTCTGATCAAACTTTCTTCTAAAGAAATAAAAGTCTCAGTCCTTTGAATGCCATTAACTTTTTGAATTTTATCATGTAAAACTTCTCTTAGATGCTGAGTATCTCTACATATAATTTTAGCGAATATCGAATAAATGCCAGTGGTATAATGAATATTAACTACCTCAGGTATTTCCTCTAGCTGTTTGGCAACATCCGCATATAAACTACTTTTATCTAAATAAATACCCAAAAATGCACAAATATCCCATCCGATTTTTGAGTAATCAATGAGTAATTGGGAACCTTTTACAATCCCTAAGGCTTGCATTTTTTTCATGCGCACATGTACGGTCCCCCCGGAAACTTCTAATCGATTGCCAATTTCAGTAAAAGGTAAATTAGCATCTGATACTAAAATTTCTAATATTTTATAATCAAGTGGGTCAAGGTCTTGCTTACGATCCATGAATAAATTAAAATTAAATAGTGTATTTGTTAAAATATTTACAAAAAAAAGACAATTTTATTAAATAATTTTGAATTTATACTTTAGCGCATTATATTTGTCGACGTATTAATTACAAAGGTAGTTAAATTTATTGTAGGGTGATGAAATTGGCAGACGTGCCCTCCTGTCTCGGGGGTGGTGATTCTGGGATAAACGCGGCATAACGGGTTGACCACTAAGTTAGTTCTGTGTCGTGGCTAACCACATCTTGGAGGTTCGAATCCTTCTCCTACAGCCATTAGTTTTTAGTTTGTTGATGAAGTGTAATGTTAAAAGCAATCCTATTTTAGGATTGCTTTTTTATTTCACCAAAAGTCTATAAATTTGGTAGAGAAAAATTTAACCATTTAAATCAAACTAACATGAGCTTACGTTTAGGTGACATCGCACCCGATTTCCAAGCGGAATCAACTTTAGGGCACATATCCTTCCACGAATGGATTGGAGATTCATGGGCATTGTTTTTTAGCCATCCTGCTGATTTTACTCCAGTGTGTACAACAGAATTAGGGAAAACAGCTTTACTTAATGGAGAATTTACTAAAAGAGGAGTAAAAGCAATTGCTATATCCGTTGATTCCTTAGAATCTCATAATAAATGGGTCCCTGATATCGAAGAGGTTAATTCAGTGCAAATGAATTTTCCAATTATTGCAGATCCAGAAAAGAAAGTGGCATTGCTTTATGATATGATTCACCCAAATGCTTCTGAAAAAGCAACGGTAAGATCTGTATTTATTATTGGACCAGACAAAAAAATAAAGTTGACATTAACATATCCGGCGTCAACAGGTAGAAATTTCACAGAAATTTTACGTGTTATTGATTCATTGCAGTTAACGGCTAATTACCAAGTAGCCACACCAGCTGACTGGGTAAATGGAGAAGATGTAATTATTACTCCAGCCGTATCAGATGCTGATGCAGTGGCGAAATTCCCTAAGGGATTTACTAGTGTTAAACCATATTTGAGAAAAACACCTCAACCGAACTTGTAAACGCGAAATATTCTAATTTCAAAAAGGAGAATTTGGCTAAATTGCCATTCTCCTTTTTTTGTCCTCAATCCATTAAAATTTCTTAATTTTACAAGTGTAAAAACAATCATTTTATTATGCTTTCCAACCAAGATTTCACTCAGACGCCAGCTTTTAATAATTTAAAAAATGACTTTAATAGGCTTAATTCAACTACCATCAAAAGCTTATTTGATGCAAACGAAAATAGGCAAAAAGAATTTAGTCTAGCGTTTAACGATCTATTTTTCGATTACTCAAAAAACATAATAGATAAAGAAGCATTTACTAATTTGATTGAATTGGCTAATCAAACAAGTTTGAAGTCAGCCATCCATTCTCAGTTTTCTGGTGATGTTATCAATGTTACAGAAAACAGATCAGTTCTACATACTGCATTAAGAGCAAAAACCACATCAGAAATACTTATTGACGGCAAAAATATCATGCTCGATATTCAATTGGTGAAGAATCAAATGAAAGACTTTTGTGACCATGTTATTCAGGGTCAATGGAAAGGATATACCGGAAAATCGATTACTGATGTAGTGAATATCGGAATTGGAGGTTCTGATTTAGGCCCAGTAATGGTTACAGAAGCATTAAAACCTTACAAGAATCATTTAAATATACATTTTGTCAGCAATGTTGACGGAACTCATATCTCAGAAACATTTAAAAAAATAAATCCAGAAACTACCTTGTTTTTAATTGCCTCAAAGACATTTACTACGCAAGAAACCATGGCGAATGCATTTTCTGCTAGAAATTGGTTTTTAGCTGAAGCAAAAGACATGAAGCATGTTGCGAAACATTTTGTAGCGATGTCGACCAATAAATCAGAAGTGGAAAAGTTCGGAATTGACGCTCAAAATATGTTCGTATTTTGGGATTGGGTGGGTGGTCGATATTCTCTATGGTCAGCTATTGGACTTTCCATTGCCCTAAGTATTGGATTTGAAAATTTTGAGCTCTTGTTATCAGGAGCTAATGAAATGGATGTTCATTTCTCCACAGCTTCATTTGAAAGTAACATTCCGGTTATATTGGCTTTATTGGGAATTTGGTATACTCAATTCTTCAATGCCAATACTCATGCTATTTTACCATATGACCAATATATGCATCGCTTTGCGGCTTATTTCCAACAAGGAGACATGGAGTCGAATGGCAAATCAGTTGACCGTAATGGAAATCGGGTTACTTATCCCACCGGTCCTGTCATATGGGGGGAGCCGGGAACAAATGGCCAGCATGCGTTTTATCAATTAATACACCAAGGAACTCAATTGATCCCCGCTGATTTTATTGCCCCAGCCATAACACACAATAAAATCGGAAACCACCACACTTTATTGATGTCTAATTTTTTCGCTCAAACTGAGGCTTTAATGAACGGAAAAACTAAAAAGGAAGTAGACGCAGAGCTACAAAAAGCAGGTTTGTCTGCAGAACAAATAAATAAACTCAGTCCATTTAAGGTTTTTGAAGGAAATAGGCCAACCAATTCCATCTTAGTCAAGCAAATTACACCTAAAACGTTAGGCTCATTAATCGCCATGTATGAACACAAAATATTTGTACAAGGGATTATTTGGAATATATTTAGCTATGATCAATGGGGAGTTGAATTAGGTAAGCAATTAGCTAACTCCATTTTACCTGAATTAGAAAGC
The DNA here is from genome assembly GCA_947471105.1 of Cytophagaceae bacterium. Classification (GTDB taxonomy): domain Bacteria; phylum Bacteroidota; class Bacteroidia; order Cytophagales; family Spirosomataceae; genus Aquirufa. The sequence goes on along the minus strand of CANIYB010000006.1, from coordinate 11,751 downwards.
GATCAAGAAATTAATTCTCACGATAGCTCGACAAATGGATTGATCAACAAATTTAAAGCTTGGAGATCTTAAGATAGTTTTTGACTTAATTCAAGCAAATTCAGTTCTTCTTGTGTTCCACTAATCATATCCTTCAGCGAAATTAAACCAGATTTAATTTCTTCTGAACCGATAACGGCCACAAATCTGATGCCTTTTTTGTCTGCGTATTCAAATGATTTCTTGATTTTAGTCATGTCTGGGTAAACCTCACATGAAATCCCATTTGATCGCAATGAATTAGCTAAACTCAAACATTTCAATTGGCCTTCTAAATCAAAATAAGTGAACAGTACTTGGCATGCACTAGAATCTACCGAAGGCAACAATTTTAAGGTATCCATCACGTCGATAATCCTTTCTATTCCAAATGAAATCCCAACTCCCGACATATTGGGTAAACCAAAGGAAGTCGTTAAATTATCATAACGCCCCCCTCCTACAATACTGCCGAAAGCAAGATCTACGGCCTTACCTTCAAAAATAAGACCCGTGTAATAGGACAATCCGCGTGCTAATTTGACGTCAAAAATAATGTTTGTTTGATCTACTGAAAAGGAAAGAACATCCTCTATTTCTTTTAAACCTGCTAAACCGATCTCAGAATCGGCTAAGAATGACTTTAGATTTGCAACTTTTTGATCATTCGTTCCTTCAAACTCAATGATTCCTTTTAGTTTATTTAATTTATCTAGTTCAAACCCTTGTTCTAATAATTCATTTTGAACAACATCCCAACCCACTTTATCTAATTTATCTAATGCAATTGCAAACGAAGTGAATTTGTCAATCATTCCTAAAGCATCAACAATCCCTGTCAAAACTTTTCTGGAATTAATTAACAATTGAGCGTTCAAGTTTAATTCAGAGAAAATAGATTGGAATAATGAAATCAATTCCGCTTCATTTATTAAAGAATCAGAACCCACTATGTCCGCATCACATTGATAAAATTCCCTATATCTACCTTTTTGAGGTCTATCTGCTCTCCAAACAGGCTGTATCTGATAACGTTTAAACGGGAATGCCAATTCACTCCTATTCATGGAAACAAAACGAGCAAAAGGAACAGTCAAATCATACCTCAAACCCTTTTCAACGATCTTTTGGGAAAAGTTTTTAAAACCCAACTCAATATCATTCGGGCTTACATCTTTTAAGAAATCCCCTGAATTCAATATTTTGAAAAGCAACTGATCGCCCTCATCACCATATTTACCCATTAAGGTGGATAAATTTTCAATAGATGGAGTTTCAATATTTTGGAAACCAAAACGTTCAAAATGTTTTTTGATAATTGAAAAAACAAAATTCCTTTTGACCATTTCTTTTGGTCCAAAATCTCTAGTTCCCCTTGCGTTGCTTGGCTTTTGCATGATATATAAAAAACAAAATTAATTAATTATGCTTAATATTTTTGATAAATAACCTAGAATAGCTATTTTTGCATACCAAATTTTAAAGACATGGCTGTAACAAGATTAAAACGTAAAGACAGAAGAAATAAGGCAGTAGCTAACAACAAGGTAGCCGCTATCAAAATTTTAAAACGTAGACCAATTATCAAATTGGTGGATGTAGAAGAAATCAAAGCTACTTTTAATAAGTAATTTTTATATCTTTATATTTAAACCGGTTTTTACCGGTTTTTTTTTATCTAAAACCTACTAAACAAAATGAAAAAGACTCTCATTGTACTATCCATTTCGCTTTTCACATTAGCTTTTAATGTCAAAGCGCAAGATCACAGACATGCCGTTGTTAATCCGACAAATCCTGAAATCACTGAATATTGGGATCCAGAAGTTAAAGTTATTACCCCTGGAACAATTCCATCTGATGCCATTATCTTATTTGACGGAAAAGATTTAAGTAATTGGGAATCAGCAAAAGATGGTTCACCTGCTTTATGGAAGGTAGATCCAGCTGAAAAATCTTTAACAGTTGTTGGGAAAACAGGCAACATCTCAACCAAACAAAAATTCGAAAACTATCAATTGCATATTGAATGGAGATCACCTATGGAGCCTGATACTAAAAAAAGTCAAGGTAAAGGAAACAGTGGTGTTTTCATGCAAGGAATGTATGAGGTACAGGTAATGAATTCCTATCAGAACAGAACGTATCGCAATGGACAAGCTGGAAGTATTTACAAGCAAAGCGCTCCATTAGTCAATGCAACTTCAAAAATGGGTGAATGGAATACGTATGACATCATTTATACAGCTCCTAAATTTACAATCAATGGGGGTATTGATACACCAGCCTATGTAACCGTTATCCACAATGGGGTTGTTGTACAAAATCATACTAAAATACAAGGGACCACTGAATATATTGGTCAACCCAAAAACCCAGTACATGGACCAGGACCTATCAGCTTACAAGATCATGGAAATCAAGTAAGCTTTCGAAATATATGGATTCGAGAAATGTAAAAAGATCTAAATTTTAATTAAGGAAGGTTTTTTTATCAAAAAAACCTTCCTTTTTTTGTTATATGAAATATTTAATTAGCTGGGTTTTAAGAAATATCCCACGAAAATTCATTCAATTATTTGCTCATAAATTAATCAAACTATATAGTTTGATTTTAATAGGCGATCAAGTTCATTGCCCTATTTGCAATAAGTCATTCCGAAAGTTTTTGCCTTATGGAAGAATGTTTCCTCGTGAAAATGCTTTGTGCCCATCCTGTTTAAGTCTAGAAAGGCATCGATTAATGCATTTGTTTTTACAAAACGAAACTAATTTTTACACTAGTAAACCCAAAGTATTACATATAGCTCCTGAATATTGCTTTATTGATCGATTTGAAAAATATCTAGGTGATAATTATATAACAGCCGATATTGAATCACCTTTAGCTAAGGTAAAAATGGATCTTCACCAGATACCCTTTGAGGACAATTCATTTGATGTAGTTTTTTGCAACCATGTGCTTGAACATGTAAAAGATGACGTTCAATGTATGAAAGAAATAAGACGCGTGCTAAAAAGTGACGGTTTTGCTCTTTGTCAAAGCCCACAAAGGTATGACCTAGAAACAACCTATGAAGATGCCAGCATAACTGACCCAAAAGAACGAGAAAAACATTTTTTGCAAGATGATCATCTGCGAATTTATGGAAGAGATTATGGAGACCAATTGAAATCTTCAGGCTTTAAAGTCGAAGAAGTCAATATGGTTGATAAAATTGGCTACACTGAAGCAAAAAAAATGGCTTTGCCATTAGAAGAAATTATATATTTATGTAAAAAATAATATGCGCTACGAAAAACTATCGTCAACATTATTTATTAAAAATAGGGCTAAATTAATTGAATTATTGCCTCCTAAATCCATGGTCATCATTAGTTCCAATGATATCATGCCTACCAATGCCGATGGCACAATGGGATTTAAGCAGAATTCTGACTTGTATTATTTATCAGGATTAGACCAAGAAGAAACGCTGCTGATCATTTACCCTGATGCACCTGAAGATCAATATAAGGAAATAGCGTTCGTTAAGGAGACTTCTGAATTAATTGAAATTTGGGAAGGACATAAATTCACCAAACAAGAGGCCATAGAAATTTCAGGAATCAAAAATATTCAATGGAGTAGTCATTTTGAGCAAATTCTTAAAACCATCGTTTATAGTGCTGAGCAAATCTATTTAATCGACAATGAACATATTCGAAATAGCTCAAGTGTAGAAACTCAAAATGACCGTTTAAACTTAGAAATTAAGGAGAAATATCCTCTGCATAAGATCGAAAGGCTCGCGCCTTTATTGAATGTCATCCGCATGCAAAAGGAAACTATCGAAATAGAAGCCTTACAAAAAGCGATCGATATTACCGAAAAAGCATTTAGAAGGATTTTAAAGTTCACCAAACCTGGTGTATTTGAATATGAAGTGGAAGCTGAATTCATTCATGAGTTTATTAAAAATCGGAGTAATGGATTTGCCTACACGCCTATTATTGCTTCCGGTTCAAATGCTTGTGTTTTACATTATATTGAAAATACATTAGCATGTAAAGATGGAGATATGTTGTTATTAGATGTTGGAGCTTGTTATGCGAATTACAATGCTGATATGACAAGAACAATTCCGGTCAATGGTCGGTTTACCAAAAGACAAAAACAAGTTTACGAAGCGGTACATGATGTATTGAATTTTGCTACCCAAATAATGACTTCAGGTACATATTGGGTAGATTATCAAAAAGAGGTAGAAAAATACATGGAAAGTAAACTGATCGATTTAGGTCTATTTACGCGAAATGATGTTGAAAAACAGGATAAACACCAACCACTATTTAAAAAGTATTTCATGCATGGTGTGGCTCATCATTTAGGTATTGATGTACACGATGTTTGGGATAAATATAAACCATTTGCATCTGGTATGGTTTTAACTTGCGAACCAGGAATTTATATCAGAGAAGAAGGGCTAGGAATTAGATTAGAAAATAATTTATTGATCACTGATAAAGGAGCCGTAAATTTGATGAATAATATCCCAATTCATTGGGAAGAAATTGAAACTTTAATGAATTCATAATTTGAACAATTTTCAATTTAAGATTCAATTTTAATAAACAAATTATTAGTAAATAACATTAATGAAAAACCTTCGAAATTTTTGCATCATCGCACATATTGATCATGGTAAAAGTACTCTAGCTGACCGGTTAATTGAATTCACCAATACGGTTCAAAAGAGGGATATGATGCATCAATTATTGGATGACATGGATTTAGAAAGAGAAAGAGGGATTACCATCAAGTCTCATGCGATTCAAATGCAATATCCCAAAGACGGAGAAATATACACACTAAATTTAATTGACACACCGGGCCACGTAGATTTCTCTTATGAAGTTTCAAGATCGATTGCGGCTTGTGAAGGTGCATTGTTAATTGTGGATGCATCACAAGGAATTGAGGCTCAGACCATTTCAAACTTGTACTTAGCCATCAATCACGATTTAGAGATTATACCCGTATTGAACAAAATTGATCTTCCTGGGGCCATGCCAGATGATGTGTCAGATCAAATCATTGATTTAATCGGTTGCAAAAAAGAAGATATTATTCATGCATCTGGAAAGGAAGGAATCGGAATACAAGATATTTTAGATGCTGTCATTGCTCGAATTCCACCCCCAAAAGGTGATCCAGAAGCGCCATTACAAGCACTTATTTTTGATTCAACTTTCAATTCCTATCGAGGAATTGAAGTCATATTTAGAGTGTATAATGGAGAAATCAGAAAAGGAGATCGGGTTAAATTCCTAAATACAGGTAAAGAATATTTCGCAGATGAAATTGGCACCTTAGGTTTAGAGCAAGAACCTAAAGCACTTATTAAAACCGGAGATGTAGGATACCTAATTTCAGGTATCAAAGAAGCAAAGGAGGTAAAAGTAGGTGATACAATTACCCAAGTATCAAATCCATGCAAATTGGCTATTCAAGGATTTGAAGAAGTAAAACCCATGGTGTTTGCAGGAATCTATCCGGTCGAAACATCCGAATTTGAAGATTTAAGGGATGCCATGGAAAAGCTCCAATTAAATGATGCCTCTCTTGTGTGGGAACCGGAAACTTCCATGGCCTTAGGTTTTGGTTTTCGATGCGGATTTCTAGGTATGTTGCACATGGAAATCGTACAGGAAAGACTTGAGAGAGAGTTTGACATGACGGTGATCACGACAGTCCCATCGGTGAAATTTAAAGTACTTACAACCGCAGGTGAAACAGAATGGGTATCTGCGCCAAGCGAATTACCAGAGCCTAATCTGATCAATATTATAGAGGAGCCCTATATTAAGGCACAAATTATTACCAAATCTGAATACACGGGGGTCATCATGAGTTTGTGTATGGATAAGCGTGGTATATTAAAAAATCAAATTTATTTAACGACTGACCGAGTAGAATTAACGTTTGACATGCCATTGTCTGAAGTTGTTTTCGACTTTTTTGATCGGTTAAAAACTATTTCAAGGGGTTATGCATCTTTGGACTATGAGTACAAAGGATACGAACCAGGTGAAATGGTTAAATTGGATATTATGTTGAATGGCGAGAAAGTGGATGCATTATCTGCCATTGTTCATCGAGATAAAGCGTATGATTGGGGAAAAAGGTTGTGTGAAAAATTAAGGGAATTATTGCCACGCCAACAATTTGAAATAGCCATTCAAGCGGCTATAGGACAAAAGATAATTGCCAGAGAAACGGTTAAAGCCTTAAGAAAAGATGTTTTAGCCAAATGTTATGGCGGTGATATTTCTAGAAAACGTAAATTACTAGAGAAACAAAAGAAAGGTAAAAAGAGAATGAGGCAGGTAGGAAATGTTGAAATTCCTCAAGAAGCCTTTATGGCAGTCTTGAAATTAGATTAAGACAAATAATTTTTTTATAAATAATTTTAAAAGAAGCGTTTAAAGCGTAATTTTAAGATTCAAAATAAATAAGATGGCTCAAGTTATAAGAATGCCCAAGATGAGTGACACGATGTTAGAGGGTGTCATTGCTAAATGGTTGAAAAAAGAAGGAGATACAATTAAGTCCGGCGACATCATAGCTGAAGTTGAAACCGATAAGGCTACAATGGAACTTGAGAATTATGAGGATGGGACATTACTTTACATTGGTATAAAAGCAGGGGAAGCGGCTCCTGTAGATGGCATTATAGCTATAGTGGGAACAAAGGGTGAAGATTATTCAAGTTTATTAACTGAATCCAAAGCAGTTGTCATAAACGAAGTTGTTGAAAAGGTTGTTGAAGTAATAACAAATCAACCTGCGATTGATTTAAGTAAGATAAAAGCTAAGGCAGTCAGAATGCCAAAAATGAGTGATACGATGATTGAAGGCGTCATCGCAAAATGGTTGAAAAAAGAAGGTGATAAAGTTAAAAGTGGTGACATCATTGCCGAAGTGGAAACGGATAAAGCCACAATGGAATTAGAGAATTATGAAGATGGAACTCTATTGTATATTGGGGCACAAGAAGGAAAAGGGGTTGTCGTAGATGGGATAATTGCCATTGTAGGTGAACCTGGGGCAGATTTCAAGAAGATCTTAGACGCAGAAAATACGGTCAAAGTTGACGCACCTGCGGTCGTACAAGCCAGTGCACCGGCTCCTATCAAGGCGGTTGAAGAAGTTAAACCCATTGAAACGGCTCAATCAACCCAGCAAACTGCTTCTAATGTAGAAGTAAAATCATCTCCATTAGCACGGGCATTAGCTAAAGAAAAAGGGTATAATTTATCATGGATTCAAGGAACGGGAGAAGGAGGAAGGATAACAAAGTCTGATGTGGAAAATTACAATCCGAATCAAGGCGGATCTAAAACGAGTCATTTTACAGGTGGGACTGAAAGTTTTGAAGATATTCCAAATAGTCAAATGCGCAAAACCATTGCAAGAAGACTATCTGAATCAAAATTCAGTGCTCCAGAATTCTACCTGACCATGGAAATCAACATGGATAAGGCCATTGAAGCAAGAGTCAGCATGAATGAAGTTTTCCCTGTTAAAATTTCATTTAATGATTTCGTCATTAAAGCAGCATCCATAGCATTAGTAAAACATCCGAAAGTAAATTCATATTGGATGGAAGACCGAATTAGGGTCAACAAACATGTACATATAGGTATGGCAGTGGCAGTAGAAGATGGTTTACTTGTTCCTGTGATTCGATTTGCAAATGAAAAATCCATCGCTGAAATATCTGCGGAAGCAAAAGATTTAGGTGGAAAAGCAAAAGCTAAGCAATTGCAACCTAAAGATTGGGAAGGTAATACGTTCACGGTGAGTAATTTAGGCATGTTTGGGATAGATCAATTCACATCGATTATTAATTCACCTGAATCGTGCATTTTGGCCGTGGGCGGAATTAAAGAAACTGTTGGTGTCAAAAACGGTCAATTTTATGCCACTAACATCATGAAATTAACGTTGACATGTGACCATCGAGTAGTTGATGGAGCCACAGGAGCTGCTTTTCTGCAAACCCTGAAGCAATATTTAGAGGACCCAATAAAAATGTTTTTATAACACCTGATTAATTGGCAAGCCTCGAAAAAATCGGGGCTTGTCTATTTAAAACTAGCATGATTATGAGCACAGAAAATATTAGAATAGCTATTCAAAAATCAGGTCGATTAAGCGAAGACTCATTAAAGTTATTTAAAGAGTGTGGAATTAAATTTGAAGCGCATGGATCTAAATTAAGATCTGTGTCAAGTAATTTTCCCATCGAGTTTTTGTTCCTGAGAGATGATGATATTCCTGGATACGTGGAAGATGGCGTCGCTGATTTAGGCGTTATTGGTTTAAATGTGCTTATGGAGCAAAAAAGAAAGGTTGATATAGTCAAAGAATTAGGCTTTTCAAAGTGTCGTTTATCTTTAGCCATTCCCAGAAATGAAATTTACACGGATTTAACTTATTTCAATGGAAAGAGCATTGCCACCTCCTACCCTAACCTAACGGATGCATTTTTAAAAGCCAATGGAGTAAAAGCGGAAACCCATGAGATTTCTGGCTCTGTAGAAATTGCCCCAAGTATTGGCTTGGCAGAAGGTATTTGTGATATTGTTTCAACGGGCGGAACATTACTTAGCAATGGCTTAAAAGAAGTTGCTGAAGTATTTAAAAGCCAAGCGGTTTTAATTTCAAACAAGCAATTAAATAAGACGAAAAAAGAATTATTAGATAAAATAATATTCAGGATAGATGCGGTTCAAAAAGGACAAAATGCAAAGTATGTTGTTTTAAATGCCAAAGAAGAAAATATCACTGAAATTATTGCATTACTGCCTGGAATGCGTTCTCCATCTGTTGTCCCATTAGCAGAAAGGGGATGGTTCTCTTTACATTCGGTGATTTCAGAAAACGATTTTTGGGAAATCATTGAGTCACTAAGGTCCGCAGGTGCTGAAGGTATTTTGGTATTACCCATTGAAAAAATGATTTTATAATGATTCAGGTAATTAAATTTCCTTCTCGATCTGATTATTCGGAATTGTGCGCAAGGCCTCAAATTGAGTCATCGAAGATAGACAGTTTAATTGAATCAATATTTTTACAGGTTAAGACTGATAAAGATGAAGCACTGACAAGTCTGACTTATGAATTTGAAAAAAGAAAAATAGATACCATTCTTTATACTGAAAAGGAAATTGATGCTTATTCAGAAGCGACAGATGATGATTTAAAAACAGCCATAAAGATCGCGTTTGATAATATCTGGAAGTTTCACGAAGCTCAAAAATTAGTTGAAAATAGAATTGAAACTAGCCCTGGGGTGGTTTGTTGGCAAAAGTCAAGTCCCATAGAGAAAGTTGGCATTTACATCCCAGGAGGAACAGCACCCTTATTTTCAACCATTTTAATGTTAGCCATACCGGCCAAAATAGCAGGTTGCTCAGAAATTGTTTTATGCACTCCTGGGATACACCCAGCGATATTTTACACCGCTAAATTGTGTGGAATAACTAAAATGTGTAAAGTAGGCGGGGCACAGGCTATAGCTGCTTTGGCCTTAGGAACACCATCCATTCCTAAAGTTTATAAAATATTTGGTCCTGGTAATCAATATGTCACAGCAGCGAAAATGCATGCAAATTCAATGGGAGTGGCCATTGACATGCCGGCTGGTCCTTCAGAAGTCGCCATTTATGCTGATAATACTTCAAATGCACGTTTTGTGGCCTCTGATTTATTATCCCAAGCGGAACATGGCGTAGACTCACAAGTATTTCTAGTATCTACTTCTGAGACCTTAATACAAAATACTATTTTTGAATTAGAAAGCCAACTAAAAGACCTACCTAGAAAAGAATTAGCAAAAGAGGCTATTGTAAATTCTAAATTTATATTGGTTAATAATTCGGATGAGGCCATTGATTTACTAAATGAATATGCGGCTGAACACTTAATTTTAGCTTGTGATAACCCTGAAAAAATATCTGATAAGATAATCAATGCTGGTTCGATATTCTTGGGACACTTTACCCCAGAATCAGCTGGTGATTATTCATCAGGAACCAACCATACATTACCCACCAATGGTCATGCCAGGGCATATTCAGGGGTTAATTTGGATAGCTTTTGTAAAAAAATTACATTACAGGCTATAAGTAAAAGAGGATTGGAAATTTTGAGCGAGAGTATCATACCTATGGCTGAAGCAGAATCATTACAGGCACATGCGAATGCAGTAAAAGTCCGATTAAATAATGGATTATAAAAAATACATATTACCACATATTTGGAATTTAAAGCCTTATTCATCTGCTAGAGATGAATTTAAAGGTACTGAGGGTATTTTTCTAGATGCTAATGAAAATCCTATTGGATCAGGTTTGGAAGAAGACTTCAATCGGTATCCAGATCCATTGCAATGGCAAATAAAAAGTCAAATAGCTAAAATCAAAAATTGCTCTACTGATGAAATATTTCTAGGAAATGGATCTGATGAAGCGATAGATCTATTGATCAGAATGACGTGCACGCCAGATGCTAGTTCCATAATCGTTTGCCCTCCTACCTATGGAATGTATGAAGTAAGTGCATCTATTAATAATGTGCCTTTGATAAAGGTTAATTTAACCTCAGAATATCAATTAAATATAGATTCCATCTTAAAAACGATTGATTCTACCACTCGCTTACTATTTATATGCTCACCCAATAATCCAACGGGCAATTTAATGAAGAGAGAAGATATTTATAAAATTCTTGATTCGTTTCAAACTGGCTTTGTTGTAATAGATGAAGCATATATTGATTTTTCCAATGAGCCTAGTTTCATACAAGAGTTAAATAGATTCCCTCAACTCATCGTATTACAAACGTTGTCTAAAGCTTATGGATTAGCTTCATTGCGTCTCGGAATGGCTTTTGCTAACCCAACAATCATTAACCTTTTCAATAAAATAAAGCCGCCTTATAACATTGGAGGGGCTACCCAACGATTAGTTCAAAAAGCATTAGGTAATAGTCAATTTGTCACTAAATCTATCCAACAGTTAAAAATTAATAAGGAGAAATTAATTAATGATTTAAAACATATTAAAGGTGTTTCGACTATATTCCATTCTGATGCTAATTTTATTTTAGTTAAATTTATTCGTGCTCAAGAATTATTTGATTATTTAATTTCGCAGAAAATAATTGCTCGGAATAGATCAAATGTGGAGCTTTGTAATGATTCGATCAGGATCACCATTGGATTAGAAAGCGAGAACAAAGAATTAATACAAAAAATAAAGATTTTTTATACCGAAAACAATGTGTAAAAAAATATTCTTATTTCTTTTTTTATTGATTTTGAGCCATGAAAATTATGGACAGTTACAAGATTGGGCAGCGGGTTTTAGGGTCGGGGAACCTGGTGGATTTATGGCGAGAAAGTATTCCGAAAATGGAATAAATGCAATAGAAGTCAATATCGGGACCTACGGAGGTTTATGGGGAACAGATCGAAATTATAAAGATGGAGAATTTCGCAACATAGGTTATTCCATTAATATGCTCTATTTATGGCATTACCCAACGCTCGTTAATGCAGATTTACATACCTATTATGGATTTGGACCACAAATAAATTCAAGGGACTTATATGAGAAGAATTCAACCAAATCTACTCGAAATCAAGGAATGGGAGCAGCTGCCATCGGTGGCTTAGAGTATTT